>JAZNXZ010000086.1:0-12510 GCA_045594165.1 Candidatus Scatosoma sp. | reverse complement strand
AGCCTATACGCTGTCTGAATGTATGGAAGTGATGGCGCAGTACGCGCTCGCCTACGAACAGCAAGGAGGGCGGAATTTAATTTTTTGCGAAGACCGTTTGACTTTGATTGCCGAAAGGGCGTTGCTGCGTGCGACGGGCGGGACGTTCCGCTCTAGCGTGGCGACCTTTGCGCGATTTTTGAAAACGGAAGAGAGGGCGATTAGCAAACAAGGTTCGGTAATGGCGGTGGGCGAAGTGATGACGCGCCTGCAACGGGAAAACAAATTGCAATGTTTTACTTCCCTCGTCGGGGTGGGGAATAACGCGCGGTGTATTTACGAAACGCTGGCGCAGTTTTCCGCGTCCGAGATTACGCCGTCTACGTTGCGGGAAAGCATGGCGCAGTTGCCCGACGATATGTTAAAAAGAAAATTGTCCGATTTGGCGCTTATTTACGAGGGGTATTTAGAATTTTTACAGCAGAACGCCTTTTTGGACGAGAGTAAATATTTGTCTTTGCTCCCCAAACGTATCAAAGAAGAGGGGATTTTGGACGGCTATAACGTCTTTTTCGTAGGATACGGCTCGTTTACGGCGCAGGCACGGGAAACGGTGCGCGCGGCGTTGGAAAGGGCGGATAACGTCATCGGCGTCTTTTGCGCAGGGGAAGAAGATTTGTATGCCAACAAGGGCGCGGACGCTTTCGAACGGGTTTGCCGCGAATACGGTAACGTCCAAGTGCGCAATTTGGGTGCGCCCCTCGACGGCGTAGCGGAAAAACTCCGTAAGGGTTTGTATAACCCGATGCGCGCGAAAATTAAGACGGAAACGGACGCGATAGAGATTTTTGAGGGTGAAGATAAAAACGCGGAGGCGGAATTCGTCGCCATGAAAATCCGCCGTTTTATGCAAGAAAACGAGAGGGCGCGGTATCGGGATATTGCCGTCTTATTGCCGACGGTGGACGGTTATGCTTTGCCGATGAAAAAGGCGCTTGCCGAATACGGGATTCCCTATTTTATTGATGAAAAACGCTCGCTGAAAAATCACCCGTTGTCGCGGTTTATTTTGGATTGTTTCCGTGTGGTAAAGGAGCGGTTTTCGCCCCTTTCCGTACAGTCGTTGACAGGGAACGTGTTCTTTGGAGACAGCGACGAGTATAGGAATTATTTGTTAAAATTTGCCAATTACCGCGGTGGTGCGAAACGGGAAATTAAGACGGGGGCTGCCGTGGAAACTTATAACGCCGAAAAGCTGCAATCGGGTAGGGCGCGGCTTTTGCTGGCAACGAAAAATATCCCCGCAAAGGCAAAGGGCGGCGCGTATTGCAAAGCCGTGTGGCAACTGTTGAACGATTTCAACGTGTACGCGCAGTTGGAGGATTTGGAAGAAAACATCAAAGACGTAGCGCAAAAGGGATATTTGGCGCAGATTCGTCGCGCCTTGGAGGGCGTACTTTTGGAGGCGGCTTTGCTCACTTCGGATAAGGAGATGACGGCGGCGGAGTTTGAAACGGTGTTAAAAGACGGCTTGGACGCTACGGAATTGTCGCTAATTCCATTGAAAGCGGATGCTGTGTTCGTCGGGGGGATTACCGACAGCCGCATTGAAAAAGTGCGCGTGCTTTTTGCCGTGGGTATGACGGACGAAGTGCCTTGTTGCGGCGGCGACACGGCGATTATTTCCGATAAGGAAATCAAGCGTTTGGAGGACGTGCAGGCGGCGTTAGAACCGACGGTTGCCGAAGTCAACCAACGCACGCGCGAATGTGTTTGTCTAAATCTTTGCACTTTTTTGGATAAGTTGTATCTTACCTATCCGTTGGCGGCGGACGGTAGCGACCCGTCGGTCAGCGAAATTTTTTATTATATCCACAACGTTTTTGCCGCAACCAACGGGGGGGAATTGCAGGCGATAAAAAGATTTTCGCCCTCCGATTTCCGCTATCGGTGTTCGGCGTTAGCGCCCGCTTTCCGTCAATATTTGATAGAGCGGGACGAATTTGAGCTTTGTCGCAAGGATACCCGTCAGGAATATTCGTCCTTGCACGAGGCGTTGGACAAGCTGGGTGTGCAGGCGGATGAGGATTATTTGCAAAAACGTGCCGGGCATATCGCGGTGAAACGGGGGGAAGAACTGTTTTTCCGCGACGGGAAAATTTCGCCGACGTCCTTGGAGGGGTATTTTTCCTGTCCGTTTAGACACTTTGCCGAGCGTGGTTTGCGCCTGAAAGAACGGGAAGAGGCGGCGGTTTTGGCGGTGGATACGGGGAATTTTATCCATGAAATTTTAGAAAAGACCACCGTTAAGGCGGCGGAAATGGAAACGGCGGACGATATGCGCGCCTACGCTACGGAAGTGGCGAAAGAGTTGCTGCAAGGTTCGTTGTACGCGTTGCAACAGGACACGGGGGCGGGGCTTTACTTTTCGGAAAAGCTTATTCAAGAGGGTGCGGACGTTGCGGTGGCGGCGTACGAACAGATTAAAAATTCGGCGTTTTTAGTAGAGCAAACGGAAATGAAAGTGGACGGCGCAGATTTTTACGGGCGCGTGGACAGAGTGGACGGCACGGATAAATACGTGCGGATTATCGATTATAAAACCGGACATATCGACGATAGCCCCGCGGCGTATTATACGGGCAGGAAATTGCAAATGCAGCTATACATGTCGCAATTAAAAGGGGAGCGTATTCCTGCGGGCGTGTTCTATTTTCCCGCGTCAATCGAGTATGCAAACGACGGCGAAGGGCGTTTCCGCATGAAGGGGTTTTTGAACGGAGAGCGCGAGGCGTTGCTGTGCGGCGACGTGCATCTGACGGAAGAGAAAAAAAGCGAATATTTTTCGGCGTCTTTGAAAAACGGCGCTACGGCAACGAAAGTGATGGACGAACAGACTTTCCGTGATTTTTTGGATTATGCCGTACTCGTTTCTAGAAAGGGCAGTCAGGAATTGAAAGAGGGGTATATTGCGCCCACGCCCTATGAGGACGGGTGTAAATTCTGTCAATACGGCGGTATGTGCGGTTTTGATTGCGATACCCATAAACCGAGAAAGGAAAGCAAAATCGAGCCGAAAACGATTGCGGCGATTGCCAAAAAAGAAAGGGAGGGGGATGAATCGTGAGTAGTAGATTTACCGACGAACAACTTGCGGCGTTGCAAGCAGACGGCAAAGTGATTGTTTCCGCCTCCGCCGGCAGCGGCAAAACGACGGTCATGATTGAGAAAATTATACGGCTTATCAAGGATGATAAGCTGAGCGTGGACGAATTGCTTGCGGTGACCTTTACCAAAAAAGCGGCGTCGCAGATGAAGGAAAAGCTGACGGTTGCCTTGATGGCGGCGATCAATGCGGAGGGCGTGGACGAAGAACGCCGTAAGGGGTTGAAAGAACAGCTCGCAAAAGTGTCGGGCGCGGATATTTCTACGATCCATTCGTTCTGCGCGAAATTGATCCGCGCGCATTTCTTCGCGGCAGGCGTTGAAAATACGTTCCGCGTGATCGGCGGCGACGATGCGGAGGGCGTGGCGCTCAAAAACGAGGCGCTCGACGATTTGTTGGAAGAGGGATACGAAAGCAAGGACGAACAGTTTGCATGGCTTTTGTCGGTGTATTGGCGTAAAAAGAGCGACAATACTTTGCGGAAAATTATTACGGAGGCGTATGAAAAACTCCGCAACCGTGCCGATTACAAAGTGTATTTGGCTGCGACAAAAGGGTATGACGAAGAAAAATTCGACGGCGTGTGTGCGGATTTGTATCGCCTGTTTTGTGAAAAATGCCGTTATTATTTGGACGGTTTGGAAACGGAGCGTATCTATTTTGGCGAGGGGCAATCCGCGCAGCATAAATTGTTGGGCGAATTGATTACTTGGGTGGAAAGTTTGCTTTCCGCTAAGGATTATTTTGCGCTTGCGAGGGTGGAAAAACCGAAATTTACGGCGAACCGTAAGGCGAAAAGCATGTCGCAAGAACAGCTCTTGCATGTCGAACGGGTGTCCTTTTTGAAAGAACGGTTGGTCAAGGCGTTTGATGGCGAGTTCGGTAAGTTACGCGCGCGCGAAGAGGAATTGTCGTCCTTTATCCGTTCGGGGAAAACGGCGGAAATTTTGGCGATTTATCTTTTGAAATTCGACGAGAAATACGCGGCGTTGAAAGCCGAGCGCGGCGTATTGGATTATAACGATTTGGAACACAAGGCTTTGGCACTTTTGAAAGACGAAACGGTGGCGGCAGAAACGCGTGAAAAATACAAGCGCGTGTTCGTGGACGAATATCAAGACGTCAACCCCGTACAAGAGGAAATTATCACGCGGCTCAGCGGTGAAAATCTGTTTTTGGTAGGGGACGTCAAGCAATCTATTTACGGGTTCCGCGGCAGCAAATCTCGGTTTTTCGTTGAAAAGCAACGGGCGTTTGAAAAGGGCGAGGGACAGAGTTTGAAAATGTCTAGAAACTTCCGCAGTAGCGATCAGGTTTTGGACGCCGTTAACGCACAATTTTGTCTGGCTATGACGCCGCAGGTGTGCGACGTTGATTACGCGCAGAGTTCGTTTATGGATAGGGGCGGTTTGTACCCCGTGGGCGACGGGCGCGTGCAGGTGCATTTCTTTGGCGCGGAAGAGAAAGAAACGGCTACGGCGCGCGGCGTTTATTCCGTTCGGGATAGCGCAAACAAAAACGCGGGCGATTTAACAAATGCCGCGAAGATGATAAAACAGATTATCGCACGGGAGCGTTTGTCGACGATTTACGACGTCGAAAAGAAAGCGTACCGCCCCGTACAGTATGCGGACATTGCCATTTTATCCCGAAAAAAGAAAGGGCAGATCGCCAAGACCGTGGCGGCGCTTTCGGCGGAAAATATTCCCGTGACGACGGTTACGCCGGTGAATATTTGCGATTATGCCGAGGTGAAAACCCTGATAGACATTCTGTCTTTGATTGACAATCAGGAGCAGGACGTACCCCTTTGCAGTGCGCTTTTATCGGCGATGGGGGGGCTGACGGCGGATGATTTGACGGCGATACGTTTGGCGTACAAGGACGAGCGGTTTTTCCGTCGGGCGTGCGCGAAATATGCTGAAGAACAGACGGATCGCGTTGCCGGAAAATTAAAAGCGTTTTATGCCTATTTGGCGGATTTGCGTACCCGTGCGCGTATCCTTTCCGCAGGGGAACTATTGACGTTGATCCTTAGCGAAACGGGGTTGGAGCGGGAGATTTTGACGCGAGAAAACGGCGCGGCGTGCATGCGGAGAGTGCATCGATTTATCGAGGAAACGTCGGCGGAAGAACCGCTTTCCGTGTATGATTTTTTGACGCATTTGCGTGATTTGGATTACGAGATTGATTTTTGCGAGGGCGGCGGCGACGATTCGGTGAAAGTGTTGACCATGCATTCGTCCAAGGGGTTGGAATATCCCGTGGTGATTTTGGATAATTTGAGCGCGGATTTCCGTGGCGGCGATCATGAGGAAGTCTACGTTGAAGAAAAATATGGGCTTGCAACCCGTGATTTTGACGAGCAAAACATGATAAAAAATTCGACGCTTTTGCGCCGTTTGCACGAAACGAAAGAAACGGAAAGCTCGATTTTGGATGAGCTGAATTTGTATTACGTTGCGCTGACGCGGGCAAAGTATGCGCTCCATATGCTCTTTGAAAAACCGACGGCGATGTCGGACGTGAAATACGCGCGGTCGTTTGCCGAATTTACCGATTTTTCCGTGTGGAAAGCGTATTGGGATTTGGAGGACGTTTTCGACGTACCGAAAGCGGAAAGACAAGCCCTTGAATATCATCCCGATCCGAGCTTGGTGCGCTCGATTATCGAGGCGTATCAATGGCAATATCCGCATACGGGGTGCGAGAATTTACCTGTGAAAAGTTCGGCAACGCAGTTGATTGCGAAAGAGAGCGGCGTGGAAACGTTTGACACAGTCGGGTTTGGAAAGGCGGTTGTGACGGACGAGGAGTTCGAGCCTTTGTCCGAAAGCGGAATAACGCCGTCGTTGCGAGAAAAAGCGAAAGCGGAGGGCGTGGCGTATCATGCCTTTTTGGAACGTTTCGATTTTGACCTTTTATGGGATGAAAACGGCGAACCGATTGCAAAAGATGGCTTGACGTGTCGCATTGAAGAGCGTTTGGGCGACTTTATTAAGGAAAATGAGATAAGCGGTGCGCTGCTTAAAAAGGAGCAGTTGGTTGCGATTTTATCCAACCCTGTTTTCTATCGGTTGCGCGGCATGCGGCTGTATAAAGAACAGCAGTTTTTGGCGACGTTGCCGATCAAAGACACGTATGCGAAAAGGGCAGGGCTTGTCCCGACGATTGCCTCTGCGTTACCTGAAAGTGAAGAGATGATTTTTCAAGGCGCGATCGATCTGTTGGCGGTGGACGAGGAAAGGGGAAAGGTTTGGATTATCGATTATAAATATTCGGCGCATGATGCCGACTATTTGCGGGAAAGATACCGCTTGCAGTTGGAATTGTACCGTTTGGCAACGGCAAAGGTATTGAAAATGGCGCCGTCGAATATCCATTGTGCAATCGTAAATATCCGCCGTGGATTTCAGGTGGACATGGATTAAAACATGACTTAAATCGGCGTGATCCCGATACGGTGTAGGGGGATTGCGATAAATTTTTACAAAATTCTACAAAATAGTAAAAAAAGAACGCCCTCGGTAAGGACATAATTTCTACGTTCTACCGGGGGTGTTTTTATGTGGTTTGTAAAGATGATTGAAAAATTAGACAAGGTGACAGCCGGCAATGGGATGTTGGCGTTTTCCGCAATTCTTGCCGTTATCTTGTTGTTAATTGCCGTTACAGTGGCATGCCTTTGCAAAAGGGAGCGGCTGTACGTCTGCGTTGCATTTCTTTTGGTTGGGGGTATCGAGTATGTGATGTTTATCACGGACACGACGCTGAAAACGGGTATGCTTTTTCGGGCGATAACTTGGCTGACCGTCGGGGTGTTTTGGCTGTTTACCGTGCTGACGGTCTTTCTTTCTCGCCGTGCTTTGCAAAGAAAAAAAACTCTGCTTGTATCGGCGAAGGCGAATGCGTTGTTACCCGAAAAGGACAATACGTACGTGCGTGCGCGGTTGCATACCGCTTTACGTGACGACGAGATTTCAGCGGAGCGTAAACGCGTTCCGTATGAAAACCGCAGTGCAGTGCGTTTGGGGTACGTGCGGCGGTTGTTGGCAGGTATGCAGGACGCACCTTTATCCCCTGCGGAGCGTTTGGAGGTAGATACACTCTCGCGAGAATTTGAAAACTATGCGCTGTGTGAAAAGTGGAGCGCGGTGCAGCTACGCGCAGTAAACGAGTTGTTTGCGCGGCTTTTGAAACTTGCCGCAAAATATGCGGTGGAGGAATGAGCGGTTATTCGTTTTGTTCGGATAAAAGGGCGAACGGTGGCAACGAAAGGGTGAGTTTTATCAGCGCGCCTTGCTGTAAAGCCCGTCGCAAAAGAGGTTTTGTGATGAGCGTTTCTTCTGTCTGCAATTTGGAAAGCAGGGGGGACGGTACGCGTTGACCGAGGGGATAAGGCAGTTGTTTGCGTAAAAATATCGCATCACGGCACACGGCAATCGACGACGGAGGGAACGCGCTGCCTAAATCCGTAAACAGTTGGACAAGGGTAAAACCGTCCATTTCACCGTCTTTCAATTTTCCCAAGAATACGCCGTCGTGAGAGTACACGGGAAGCTCGGGAAAGAGTTTTGCCTGTGTTTTAGGTAAGGCAGGGCGTATGCGCGCAAGGGAAATTTTGTCGGAAACCGCCGTTACGGACGATACGTTTACGGCGAAATCGGGAGATTGCCTTTGGTTGGGCGAGCGTTCTTGTGCGCTGCAAAGCAGATGTTTAATTGTGTAATTTTTCATGGAAAAATCGACGCCCACGATAACACCGCGCGGCGTTTCGCCTGTGTAAATTCTTTTTTGAAAGAGTTGAGAAAGCAACATGACACACCTTTTTTATTTTATCATAGCATATCGGATAAAGTGCGGAAATAGGATAGAATGAAGAGAAAGGACTTTTTTTGGCGAAAAAAACAAAAATCTTTTGAAAAGGGTATGAAAACGCTTGCAAAATGAAAAAAAGTTTGATAAAATAACGCAAGTAAAAGGAACGCAAGTTCTTTCATATTGGGGCGTCGCCAAGCGGTAAGGCAACGGACTCTGACTCCGTCATTCGGGTGTTCGAATCACTTCGCCCCAGCCACGGAAAAGGCATACCAAGCGGTATGCCTTTTTTCGTGTGCTGAGGGCGAAAGATGAGAATCCCGTGTTATCGGGTGTTCGTGCGAGGAGGCAAGCGTGGCAGGTTGGATAGGAAAGAGGGCTGTCTTTGCCGACGCTGCTTTGGTGCAGAGCACCAAAATAACTTCGCCCCACGGCATACCAAGCGGTATGCCTTTTTTCGTGTGCTGAGGACGAAAGATGAGAACCCCGTGTTATCGGGTGTTCGCGCGAGGAGGCAAGCGTAATCCGTTTTCCACTTTTTTCATAAAAAACAACTAGCGGTTGTCAATAAAACAACCCGTAAGATCTTGATTTTTATTTGGTTTGGGTTTATAATAGCCGTAGAAAACACATTCGGAGGTTTTTATGAATATCGGAACAGCGATAAATAAGCTGAGAAATAAAGAAAAATTAACGCAGGCACAGTTCGCGGAAACGTTTGGGGTGTCCCAACAATCCGTTCAAAAATGGGAGAGTGGCGTTTCCACGCCCGATTTGGAAAAAATTATTGCCATTTCGAAATACTTCGGCGTGTCTTTGGATTCGCTGATTCTCGGCACGGACAGTCGGTTTGTGGAAGAAATGCAACAGGGTTCTGTCATTAAACCGCAATATCAGACGATACCCGATACCGAGTTTTATCCCTCGAATTTGCAGTGGGAATACAAGCAATCGGTAGAGGAAGGCTTGGATATAGAAAAATACGAAGAGCTGTTTACTACGGTGGCAAAACTCCCTAAAAGCGAAATCAAAGAAAAGCTGGGCGACGTGATTTTTGAAATCGTTTCCACGGCAAAACAAAAGGAAGGGTATCCGTACGTCGAACCGTCCGAATTGGAGCAAATTCGCGCCCTCCGCAAAGGAAATACAACGGCGCGCGCCTATGATAAAAATGCCATGCAGGACAAAATCCACGGTGCGTGGATGGGCAGACTTTGCGGTTGTATGCTGGGCAAACCGCTAGAACATATCCACTCCAACGAATTGATTCCGTTCTTAAAGGAAACGAACAACTATCCGTTGTATCGTGACGTATATCGGACGGATATTACGCCTGAAATTATCGAAAAATATAAATTCCCGTTCAAAACCCGTGATTATCGGGACGAAGTGGAGGGTATGCCTGTGGACGACGATACCAACTACGTGGTACTGGCACAGGAAATTATCCAAGAATTCGGTCGGGATTTTACGCCGCACAACGTTGCCGGCAGTTGGTTAAAATATCAATGTAAAGATTCGTATTGGACGGCGGAAAGAGTGGCTTTTTGCAACTTTGTCAAAGGGTACGCGCCGCCCGAATCGGCGATTTATAAAAACCCTTACCGTGAATGGATCGGGGCGCAGATCCGCGGGGATTATTTTGGGTACATCAACCCCGGCAATCCGGAAAAGGCGGCGGAAATGGCGTGGCGCGACGCGTCGATTTCGCACGTTAAAAACGGGATTTACGGCGAAATGTTTATCTCGGCAATGCTTGCCGTTGCCGCAACCACAAGCGATATCGAAGAGATTATTTTAGGCGGTCTTGCGCAGATTCCGTATACGTCCCGCTTGTATAAAGAAATTACAGAAGTGTTGCAAGATTATAAATCGGGCGTGTCGCAGCAAAAGGCTTTTGATAAAATCCACGAAAAATACGACGAATATATCGAATACGGTTGGTGTCACGTGATACCAAACGCTAGGATTGTCGTTGCCGCGCTGTTATACGGCAAGGGGGATTATTCCAAATCCATTTGTATGGCGGTGGAAACGGGGTTCGATACCGATTGCAATGGTGCGACGGTCGGCTCGATTTTAGGTATGGCAAACGGTATTCAATCCATTCCTGAACGTTGGATAACGCCCATGAACGATCTCTTGCATACGTCCATTTTCGGCGTGGGAACGGTCAAGATTTCCGACAGAATTAAATTGACGATGGAACATATTGAAAAATGAAAAAGATTTTTATTGTAGGCAGTATCAATACCGATTTTGTGATTTCGGCACCGTACGTGCCAGCGAGCGGTGAAACGCTGGCAGGCGGCGGCTTTTTCACGGCGCGCGGTGGCAAGGGAGCAAACCAAGCGGTGGCGGCGGCTCGGCTTGGCGGCGCCGTGAAAATGTGCGGTTGTGTGGGGGACGACCTGTTTGGAAAGGAAACCGTAAAGGCGTTTGTGCAGGAAGGGATCGACGTTTCTTGCGTACGGACGGTGACAGACACGCCGACGGGTACGGCGGTGATCGTCGTGGTAAACGGGGATAATCGTATTATTTTAGACAAGGGCGCAAACGGCTGGTTGACAAAGGCGGACGTCGACGGTTTTTTAGAGGGCGCGGACGTTGGGGATATTTATTTGACGCAACTCGAAAATCCGATTGACGTCATTGGGTACGGTTTGCGTAAAGCAAAGGAAAAGGGTTTGTTTACGGTGTTGAACCCTGCCCCTGCAAACGTGGAAATTCAGCCGTATTTGCAATATTGCGACCTGATTACGCCCAACGAAACGGAGTTGGAACTGTTGGGCGGAAAGGATAAAATCCTTGCGCAAAGCGGCGCGAAATTGATTGTTACTTTGGGCGGTCAAGGCTATAAAATCGTGACGGGAAAGAACGAAAAACAGTACCCTTGTATGCAGGTAAAAGTGGTGGACACGACGGCGGCAGGGGATACCCTTTGCGGCGGTTTGGCGGCACGTTTGGCAGATGGGGATTTGTTGGAAGACGCAGTGGCGTTTGGCAGTAAAGCGGCAACGATTGCCTGCATGAAAAAAGGGGCGCAACCGTCCATTCCGACTAAGGAAGAAGTGGAAAAATACAAAACGTAAAATTTTAATATAAAGGCGAAAAAAGAAACCCGTCGGCATGTTTGCCGACGGGTTTTACGTTTGTATAAATCAGTCTTTATGATAGAGTTGATAAAAGAAAGACATGTTGTTAAAGCCCACCAAATAAGCGGCTTCGCTCACCGTCAGCTCGCCCGTTTTTAAGAGGTTTTTGACGGCGGCAATGCGTATCAAATTGCGATATTCTATCGGGCTTTTTCCCGTATATTCTCTAAATAATTTTCTGAAATTCGATTCGCTCATATTGCAAAGCGCTGCGTAATAGGAAATTTTTTCGTTTTTGAAATATTGCTGTTTCAATTCCTGCAAGGCAGGGGAAAGCTTTTCGTATTGATACCGCAAGCCGATTTCCGAAATTTCTAAAAAATGCAACAGTTCGTAGATCTTCGAGGACAAGAAGAGGGAACTGTACATATTTTCTTGGGAAACGGACGCAAAGGTAAAGACAAGCTCCGAATTATTGATTTTAATAGGGGTAAAGAATTTATCCGTCAATGCGTCGGCGTTGATATCAAAGGTCAAAATTTTAATTTGTGTGCCATCCTTGCGATAGGTTGCTTTATACGGTAAATCTTTCGGTACGAACAGTACGTCGTTTTTATATAGAAGAATTTTCTGTTTCAGCGTGGTAAAATGATATTCTAATTCCCCGTGTTGCACGAAGATAAAAGAATACCATTTTTTTCCGTTTTTATAGGCAAATTCGTGGTTTGCCTTTCTTGCTAATTGTACAAACCCCGGTTCTTGTATCGTGAGATTAAGATGCCCGTCAAACCTGATATCTTGCATAAATCCCTCCAAAAATAATCGAATACCATACAAATTTGTTGAATACGATATTGTTTTCTTTTTAATCGTATTATATAATAAAATCAATAATCTGTCAAGCGGTACAGAGAAAAACGGAGCGTTAAACATGATAAATCATGATTTTCTATTGACAACGGAGGCGGCGAAGATTTTGTATGCCGCTGTGAAGGCTTTGCCGATTATCGATTACCATAATCATTTGTCGGCGAATAACGTTGCGAAAAATAAGCGTTTTTTGGACGTTTACGAACTGTGGATTGCGTCCGATCCCTATAAACACCGTGCTATGCGTATGTGCGGCGTGCCCGAAAAATATATCACGGGCGAGGGGACAAAGGAAAAGAAATTTGTCGCTTGGTGCGAAACGTTGCCCAAATTAGGGCTCAATCCGCTTTCCCATTGGTCGTATATGGAATTAAAAACGGTTTTCGGGTGGACTGCGCCGGTAAACGGAAACAACGCAAAAGCGTTGTACGCATACTGCAACGAATATTTGCAAAATAAAGAAATCACCGTTTCTACTATGATGGAGCTTTTCGGCGTGGAATACGCCTGTCCTTGCGCGTCGCTTGTAGACGATACGGCGGTGTTTGACGGCGATAAACGGTTTGCGCCCTCTTTGCGCGG
>JAZNXZ010000085.1:0-3289 GCA_045594165.1 Candidatus Scatosoma sp. | reverse complement strand
ATTGTTTTTTCCGTGTAATCCATAGAATTCCCCTTTGGCATTTTCGCCAAGTTTTTTTATGATTATTATCATTATAGCACAAAAAAGAAAAATATCCAAGATTTTTTCGCAAAACGTCTTGATTTTTTTTATATTTTCAGGTATAATACAAGAACGTTTGAACGTTTGCGTTATTTTCAACGCGATATATGTTGCAAAGGAGCTTTACAAATGCAAATCCAAGGGGAAATGTCCGTCAATAAATTGATTGTGCTTTACGTTTTTGATAAAATGGAAAGCGCCCTTTCCGAGCGCACCGTCGTCGAAATGTGTACCGCAGGCAATAATTGGCTGAATTACATGGATTGCATGGAGCTGCTGCCTAAGCTGATTGACGACGGGTTTTTGTGTCGTATTTCCTCCCCTGAGGAAGAGGCTTTGTATACCATCACCAGCGACGGCAGAGAAAGTTTGAACAGTTTCTATATTACGATTCCGAAAAGCATCCGCGACGAGATTTCCGCCTTTATTAAAAATAACAGCGGAAAACTGAGAAACCGCCAAGAGTGCAAAGCCGATTATTTTCAAAATGTAGACGGTTCGTATACCGTATTTTTGAAAATAATCGCGCCCGTACAACCTATGCTGGAATTAAAATTCGTTATCCCCGACAAAAAGACGGCGCAAAATATCTATAAGAGTTGGGAAAGCAAGGCGTCCGAACTGTATTCGGCAATCTACGAAACGTTGGTTGACTAAGACACGTCCCCCACCGTTTTCGTTTTTTTGGCGCAATAGGCTACGGCTTAGCGCGCGATAACCATATCACTATAAGGAAGGTATTTTTTATGTTTACGTATTCTACCAAAGGCACGTGTTCCAGACAAATTCTTTTTGACGTTGACGAGCAGAACAAAATGCATAACGTCCGTTTTATCGGCGGTTGCGGCGGCAATTTGCAAGGTATTGCAAGGCTTGTCGAAGGGAAAGATATCAACGAAGTGGAAACTCTTTTAGCAGGTATCCGTTGCAGAAACAATACGTCCTGCCCCGATCAGTTATCCAAAGCCATCGGCGAGTGGAAAAACACAAAATCGGTTGAATAATCTGCTGATTGTATGCATTTGAATATGAAAACACCCCCTACCGTGTTCGGTTGAGGGTGTTTTTTGTTGTCGTTTTATTTATTCCTCATCATAAGGCAATTCTACGTTATGATATACGTTTTGTACGTCGTCGAGTTCTTCGAGTGCGTCAATCATTTTTTCAAACGTAGCAACTTTATCGTCGGGCAACGTGATTTTGTTTTGAGGAATCATGGCTACTTCCGCCTGCACGAAACGAATCTTGGGTTCTTCCTCTTCGTTTCTTCTCGTCTTGGGCGCAGCCGCCATCATTTCCGCGTTCTTTTCTTCCAAGAACTTGCGAACGTCGGAGAACGCATCGGGGTCGGTAAAGATTTCGTAAACGTCGTCGCTGACAACTACGTCGTCTGCGCCCGCTTCCAAAGCGATTTCCGTAATCGTATCTTCGTCGAGTTCTACCGTTCTTTCTACCACGATATAGCCCTTATTGTCAAAGTTGTAGCATACGCAACCGTTTTGACCGAGCTGACCACCGTCTTTACCAAGGATTGCGCGTACGTCGCCTGCCGTACGGTTGATATTGTCCGTAAGCGTTACGATAATAACCGCAGAACCTGCTACGCCGTAGCCTTCATAGGTCAATTCTTTATAATCTGCACCACTCATTTCACCAGACGCTTTTTTGATACTGCGTTGGATGTTGTCGTTGGGCATGTTTGCAGCCTTTGCCTTTGCAATGATATCCGCAAGCTTGCTGTTGGTGTCGGGGTTGGGGTTAGATTTTGCCGCTACTGCAATTTCTCTGCCGAGTTTGGTAAAAATTCTACCTTTCGCCGCGTCTGCCTTACCCTTCTTTGCCTGTATGTTGTGCCATTTGCTATGTCCTGACATGTTGTTTTCTCCTTATTATTATTCTACCTGTCCTTTTTGCAGAACGTACATAATAATCCCTGCGGACACCGCCGCGTTTAAGCTTTCCTGTGTGTTGCGCATGGGGATTTTTACCGTATGCGCCGCCGCATTTTTTACCTCGTTAGAAACGCCGTTTGCCTCGTTACCGATTACGAGCGCAAAATCCTTCGGCGGCTGGAACGAAAACACGTCCACCCCACCCATGTCTGCGATTACGATAGGAAATCCGTCCAAAATAGACAAAATCTCCGCCCTGTCGCCGCGACAAATTTCCGTGAAGAATACACCGCTCATGCTGGCGCGGACGCTCTTGGGGGAAAAGGGGTCGGCGCACTCGTTTGTTAAATACACCCGATTGTACCCCGCAGCGTTTGCCGTACGCAAAATCGTACCGACGTTGCCCGGGTCTGCCACTCCGTCCAAGAACAGACATCTGCCCTTGGGCGCAAGCAACGAAGTATCGGGGATACGTACTCGACACATAATCCCTTGCGGCGTCTTTTCGTCCGAAAGAAAACGGAATACGTCGTCCGAAACGCATACGGTCAGCTCGTCCGAAAACGGATTTTCGCCCACGTAACTTTCCGCGACGAATACCCGCTCTACGGCAAAGTTGCTCTTTTGGCACTCCGTTGCCATTTTACGCCCTTCCACGAGGAAAAGCCCCAGCTCCTTTCTGCCCTTTTTCTCTTTCAGCAACGCCGTTTCTTTGATAAGTGGATTGTTTTTTGACGTTAAAATCATTTCTGCAAAAATAAGGAAAAAGCCTTTTACTGCTAAAAGGCTTTTCTATCGATTAAAGCGCTGCTTTCGCCTTTTCAACGAGCGCGGTGAACGCCGCTGCGTCGTTTACTGCGAGGTCTGCAAGTACCTTTCTGTTGAGGTTGATACCCGCAACGTTAAGACCGTGCATAAGCTTGCTGTAAGACATACCGTTTTGTCTTGCAGCCGCATTGATACGTGCAATCCACAAACGACGGAAATCTCTCTTTCTTCTTCTTCTGCCAATGAACGCATAGTTCAAGGACTTCATAACCGCTTCGCGAGCGATTCTATACGAACGGCTCTTGCTGCCGTAGTAACCTTTGGAAAGCTTAAAAATCTTTCTACGCTTTTTAACAGCGTTTACTGCTCTTTTAATACGCATACTTCTTTATTCTCCTTTCTCTTATTTCTTGTACGGCATCATGCTCTTAACGGTGCTTTCCTGCGTGGAAGCAACGAGAGCGCCCTGACGAAGACGTCTTTTTCTCTTTCTGTTCTTGGTTTCCGCTTTGTGGTTCTTGAAGTCGGATCGTAGCCATGTCGTTCTG
>JAZNXZ010000084.1:0-7022 GCA_045594165.1 Candidatus Scatosoma sp. | reverse complement strand
ATTCTCACGGAAGAAATTTTAGATAGCACCCGTCACGACGTAGCCATTCAGGTTCGCAATTTGGAACAACAAGCCAAGGACGAAGCGGATATGAACGCCAAGAAAATTATTTCCTTGGCAATCCAAAAATGCGCAGCGGATCACGCGTCGGAAATCACCGTTTCCGTCGTACCTCTTCCCAACGACGATATGAAAGCGCGTATTATCGGTAGAGAGGGTAGAAATATCCGTGCTCTTGAAAACGCGACGGGTATCGAATTGATTATCGATGACACTCCCGAAGTGGTCATTTTGTCGGGATTTGATCCCGTCCGCCGTGAAATCGCTCGTCTTTCCTTGGAAAGATTGATCAACGACGGTAGAATCCATCCCGCGCGTATCGAAGAAACGGTTGACAAAGTTACCCGTGAAATGGATATGCAGATTAAAGAGGCAGGCGAGGCGGCTGTTTTCGAGGCGGGTATTTTTGGGTTGCACCCCGAACTTATCAAGTTAGTCGGCCGTTTGAAATTCAGAACGAGTTACGGGCAAAACGTATATAAGCATTCCGTCGAAGTATCTATGCTTGCAGGACAGATGGCGGCAGAACTCGGTTTGGATGTAAACTTTGCAAAACGCGCAGGTTTGCTCCACGATATCGGTAAGGCAGTCGATCAGGAACAGGAAGGCACGCATATCCAAATCGGTGCGGATCTCGCCAAGAAATACAAGGAAAACGCAAATATCGTCAATGCGATTATGGCGCACCACGGCGACGTGGAACCCAAGACGATTGAGGCGGTTTTGATTCAGGCAGCCGACGCCATTTCGGGCGCACGTCCCGGTGCAAGACGCGAAATGGGCTCTAACTACGTAAAACGTTTGGAAAGATTGGAAGAAATTGCATCCGGTTTCAACGGCGTAGAAAAGAGTTATGCAATTCAAGCAGGTCGCGAAGTCCGCGTTATTGTAAAACCCGAACAGGTAGACGACGCACAGGCACTCTTCCTTGCAAAGGATATCGCGAAGAAAATCGAAACGGAGCTCGAATATCCCGGTCAGATCAAGGTCAACGTCATTCGTGAATTCCGTGGCGTTGAATACGCAAAATAAAACAGGTAAATCTCTCCGTCATATTATAGGCGGAGAGATTTTTATCAAGAAAACTTTTGAAAATTTTTCAAAAACAACCTGATATAGCTTGACAATCGGCGTTTTTTTCACTATAATGTCATAGTAAAGTTTAATGCTGCTATGGCTCAGTCGGTAGAGCGCGTCCTTGGTAAGGACGAGGTCGGCGGTTCAAATCCGCCTAGTAGCTCCAAAAATAGAACCAAACCTTTGTGGTTTGGTTCTATTTTTATGATAAGAAGGTCTAGGCGGATTTGAGGGGAGTTGCCTGTTATTTTTTACACATTTCCTTGACATTTTTGCGAAATATGTTATAATATTTTCGATAAACTCGATGAGTGTCTGGGGAATACGGCAGAAACCAGCGCAATTATTATTAATCAAAAACAAAGGAGGAATTATGAAAAAATTAAATCGCTTTTTCGTTTATTATAAACCGCATAAAAAATTATTTATAATCGATTTGATTTGCTCCTTTTTGATTTCCGTTTGCAATATGTTTTATCCCATGATTGCACGCGGAATTATGAACGATTACGTTCCAAACCGTAATTTGCATTTATTGATTACGTGGGCAATCGTTTTGGCGGTTATTTACGCCCTTAAATCTGTGCTTACTTTCATAGTCGGCTATTGGGGACACGTGTTGGGCGTTCGTATACAGGGGGACATGCGTCGCGATTTATTCCGACATATCGAAACGTTGCCGTTTTCTTTTTTTGACGAAAATAAAACGGGTACGGTTATGTCCCGCATCATCAACGATTTGTTTGAAGTTTCCGAGTTGGCACATCACGGCCCTGAGGACGTTTTCAATTCTTTCCTTTCCATTGTCGGCGCATTGATTATGTTGGGCTGTATTAGCCCTTGGCTGACGTTGATTGTGGCATGCTACGTGCCGCTTATGATTTTGTTTGCGGCGAAAGCGCGCAGAAAAATGAGCCACGCCTTTACCGAATCAAGAAAGCAAGTCGCTGAATTGAACGCGGAAATCGAATCGTCTGTGTCGGGCGTTCGTATCACAAAAGCGTATAACGCCAAAGGGCAGGAAGAAGAAAAATTTGACGGTGTAAACAACCGATTTAAGCGAGCAAGATCGGGCGCGTACCGTGCCATGGGCGGTTTTCAGGCAGGCATGTCTGCGTTTAACGACTTTTTATACTTAATTGCCTTGGTGTCAGGCGGGTTACTCTGTTATTACGGCGTGATTCCCACTATCGGGGATTTTACCGCATATATTTTGTATATTACAATGTTGCTTACGCCGATTCGTACGTTGATAAATTTGTTTGAGCAAATCCAAGACGGTATGACGGGTTTTAACCGCTTTTGCGACGTTATGGATACTCCGTCCGAATATGAGCCGAAAGAGCCGCTTACCAGCGATTTAGACGGTGATATTATCTTTGAAAATGTTTCGTTTGGATACGCGAAAGCAGGGGAAAAAGGCGTAGACGTTTTGAAAAACGTTTCTTTCACAGTCGAAAAAGGCAAGACGGTGGCGCTTGTCGGCTCTTCGGGCGGTGGCAAAACGACGATTTGTCATTTGTTGCCAAGATTTTATCTGCGTGACGAGGGGAAAATTTCGATTGGCGGCACGGATATCAACGACGTAACGACGGAAACGCTGCGCGACAAAATCGCGCTTGTGGCACAGGACGTATTTCTCTTTTCGGGCAGTATACGCGACAATATTATGTATAGCGCACCCGAAAAAACGGAAGAGGATATGTTGCTTGCGGCAAAACGCGCCAATATCCACGACTACGTAATGAGCTTGCCAAACGGTTACAACACGGAGGTTGGGGAACGCGGCGTCAAATTATCGGGCGGTCAAAAACAGCGTATTTCCATTGCCCGCGCTTTTTTGAAAAATCCACCTATTTTGCTTTTGGACGAGGCGACGAGTGCGCTGGATAATATGACCGAAATGCAGGTGCAAAGCGCGTTGTCCGAATTATCGGAAGGGCGTACGACGATCGTCGTGGCACACCGCTTGTCCACGGTGAAAAACGCGGACGAAATCTTGGTTTTAACCGACGGTGAAATCACGGAACGCGGCACGCACGAACAATTAGTAGAATTGGGCGGATTATACGCCGAATTGTATCGTTATCAGTTCAAAGAATAAGCGGAAATAAAGATAAAAAATTCGTTTCCCTATTGACAAAAAAGGGGAAAGGTTGTATAATATCCGCATATATATAAAGTGACGAATTGCGGAGATATATTATGTTGGAGTATAGAGAAGAATTTCGTATCCTATTAGATCTGCTTTTGGCGGTCGGGCTGGGATTTGTGATCGGTTTTGAACGAAAAATCCGATCTAAAGAGGCAGGGATCAGAACGCATACGGTCGTATGTATGGGCTCGGCACTTATGATGATCGTTTCAAAATATGCGTTTGGCGATACAGCGGATACGGCGCGCGTTGCTGCGCAAATCGTTACCGGTATCGGTTTCCTTGGTGCTGGTATCATCGTGTATAAACGCCACGAAGTTCGCGGTTTGACGACGGCAGCCGGCGTATGGGCGACGGCAGGCGTAGGTATGGCTTGCGGCGGTCGACTGTATATCATAGCAATCGGTGCGACCTTATTGATGGTTATCGCGCAACTTATCTTCCACATGCATTTGGGGATATTTCGCACCAAGCGTTACTATTCCATCAAAATAGAGTTTTTACAAACGCAAGACGAAAATATAATTGTAAAAACGTTGTTTGGGATTGATCGATTTAATCAGCTTGTCATTAAACGGGAAAACGGTCGGTTGACGTACAGCGCAACGGTGAACACGGATAAAGAATTTTCGTCGACTCGCCTCAACGAGATTATGGCACAGCATTCGTTTATTTTATCGATTGAACGCTGCGACCAAGAATAATAGATAAGGAAAAGAAAAACGCTTTGACTCTTGTCAAGGCGTTTTTGCGTTTATTAAGGTCTATAAAATGGTTTTCCTATACGCCGATGGCGTCATACCCACGTGTTTTTTGAATACTTTAGTAAAATAGGTGGAGCTTTCAAAGCAAAGCTGGTTGGATATGACGGAGGGGGGGACGTTTGCACGTAATAATTTTTTTGCCTCTGACATTTTAAGGTGGGTGTAATATTGCATAATTGACGAATGCATATTTTTCTTAAAAATTGAGTTCAAAAAAGTCTTACTGTAAAAAGTTTGTTGGCAAATTTTATCCAGAGTAATCCGTCCGTAAACGTTATCCTTTAATAGGATAATTATGTCGTGTACAAGATTGTTCTCTAGCTCCGTTGTGTTCATGACAAAACGGATATTTTCATTTTTTTGCATTTCGCCTCGTACGAGGTGGATAAAAAGCTTTTCTAAATTATTTTCTACAAGTTGTTGCGCGCCGAATAAGGGTGAATCCAACAGTTTTAATTTTCGGTTAAAGGGGAAAGCAAAAGCGTTTTTGGATTCTTGCACGATTTCAGCAAGCAGTTTTTTTAATTCGGTATTTATGATAATTTTTTTATCGAAAATGGTTAAAATTTCCGAGTTAGAACGAAAACAGACGATAAAAAGAGAGGCAGAACGCCCTGGGATTGCCGTATAATGATGTGCTTTTTGCGGCGGAATCAGCAAACATTCGCCTTGGAAAAGGGTAAGGGGTGTGTCTTCCATATGACAGCAGAGCGCGCCGTTATCGATATACGCAAATTCATAAAAATCGTGTATTTCCGTGGGATAAGTGAAATTGGAAGAAACGTCTAAAGATTCTATCGTGATGAGGCTGTCGACGATGATAGCTTTTTTAATTTTATGGTTGAAATATTTTCTCATAGCGATAGTATATCATGAAAAAAGTCTGAAAGCAAGCAAAATGAAAAAATAACAAACATAAAAAATATAATTTTTATTTTTTACCATTTTTAAGATATTTTTTACCTTGAAAGGATAAAAAGACAATGGTATAATGGATAAAAAGCAAAAGGCGGTTTGCGGAGGTCGATTTATGAAAATTATTGTTGCTTCTTTTCAATGCGAATCAAACAGTAAAGCAAAATTGCATCCGAAAAAATCGGATTTTGAATATTTTTCAGGCGAAGATATTTTCAAAAAACTTGTCGTAAAGGACATTTTTGAAAAGAATGGTTTTGAAGTGATACCGTCGATTTATGCGGTGGCATTGCCGTCGGCAACGGTGGAAAAGGAAACGTATCTTTATTATGCCGAACAAATACTTGAAACCGTTCACAAAAATCCCGACGCTGCTGGGGTGTATATTTTCTTCCACGGCAGTATGGAAGTAGAGGAAATCGGCAGTGGCGAGTTGTATTTGCTGAAAAAAATTCGTGAGATTGTCAGTGAAAAATGTTTAATTGCCTTGTCCTTGGACGCACATGCAAACATCACGGACGAAATGTCCGAATATGCAAATATAATCAGCGGATTTAAGACCGTTCCGCATATCGATCAAAAAGAATGTCAAGAACGGGCGGCAAACGCGCTTTGTTATTGTTTGAAAAACAAAATTAAACCGCAGGCGTACACCTGTCGAGTGCCGTTTTTGCTGAAAAACGATACCTTGCAGACCGCGTACGAGCCGTTAAAGACTTTGATTGCAGAAACGGTTGCGCTTGAAAAACAAGACGACGTATTTACCGCAAATTTATTTTTGGGGCATTGTTGGATTGACGCGCCGAATACGAGTGCATCCACCGTCGTTTGCGCGACGAACAAAGAGCGGGCGGAAGAGATTGCCAAAGATTTGGCGAACAAGCTTTGGGCAACGCGCAGGGATTATCGATTTTTATGCGAGGCGGAATTACCCGAAGAATGTGTAAAACGCGCGATAGAGGGCAAGGAAAAGCGTATTTTTATCACGGACAGCGGAGATAATACGACGGCGGGTGCAGAAGGGGATACGCTGGGGTTGTTGGAATTGTTGGTCAAGGAAAACCCCACAAAAAAAACCTGCGTTGCAGGTATCACGAACCAAGAGATTGTAGAAGATTTTTGGGCGGTAGCCGACGGCGAAGAGATTGTATTGCCGATTTTAGACGGCGCAAAAGCCACCGTAAAATCGCACGGTGAAATCCTTGGTTGGACGAAAGAGATTATCGGTAGAAGTTTGACGGTGTCGATTGGCAACGTGGACGCCGTTTTTACAGAACTTCGCAGTGCGTTTATCGAGAAAGGGAACTTTGATAAAGCAAACGTAGATTTGCTTTCCTATGAAATCGTGGTTGTAAAGCTTGGGTATTTGTTTACAGAGCTTAAACCCTATGCCGATAGGGAGTTGTTTGCCCTGTCCGACGGCGCAAGCTGTGTGGAATTGGCTCGCTTGCACTTAAAGCGCATTATCCGTCCCATGTTCCCGTTGGAAGATTTTGATTGGAAAGCTTAAAAAAATAATAAAAAATAGGAGATATAAACAATGGCTTATTACAACAAGCAAGAAACAGAAAACAGAGTTGCAAAAGTGGTAAAGCTCCTCAATGAGAAGGACGTGGACATTGCAATCATTTATTTTGACGAGCTGAACGTGGCAAACGGTTGGTATTTGACGGGCTGGTGCGGTCAGTTTGAAAAGGGCGCGGTTTTGGTTGGCCGTGACGGTACGACTATGCTGCTCGGCGGCCCTGAAAGCGAACCTTTCGCAAAGCAGGACTCGGCAATCACGGACGTGCGTTGTTTCCCCGTATTTATGGTTCCCGACGAAGAATATCCTTTGGCTACCATCATCAGTTTCAGCGACTTGTTTGCGGAACTTTCTAAAAAATTCCCCGTGAAGAAGGTAGGTCTTGTCGGCACGACGGATATGCCTTACGCGGTGCATCAGGACTTGGTTGCAGGCTTTGATGGCTGTGAAATCGTAGATTTGACGGACGATTACCTGAAATTCCGTTACGTAAAGAGCGATTGGGAAATAGAACAGGCACGTCAGG
>JAZNXZ010000083.1:0-7397 GCA_045594165.1 Candidatus Scatosoma sp. | reverse complement strand
TCTCCACCGTATTCCGTCAATTCTTTGTATGCCAAACGGAGAGCAGGAAGGAATTTCCCCTCGTTGTAATATTTGTCCGCAAGACGCGCAATGCGCTTACGGCTGAAATCAATTTTCTTTATTCCGTTTGCCATCTTTTCGTCGTTCTCCGTTTATCTATCCGCTTTTGTAAACAATTCATCCGCGTCTTTTTCGGTAAATTCGTAATCGGTATTACAATAATGACAATGAATACGCACCGCGCCGTCTTCACGAATAATCGTGCGCATTTGCTCTTCGCCAAGGGACACCAAAACTCTCGTTAAATAACCGCGCGAACAGTTGCATTGATATTGCGCCGTACGCACTTCCCACACCTTGTCGTCTTTACCAAAGTGGTTTTGCGCGGTTTTTTCTACCCCGTGCGTCTTAACGTCGGAAAGTAAAGCGTTCAAATCGACTTCGCCCACCTTTTTTAACACGTTTTCGTCGGCAAAAGGCAGCGGTTGCAATACCGCTACGCCCGCAAAAAGCACCTTGCCGTTTTCGCCGATTTCCACCGTCGTTGCGATACGTGTGGGGAGTTGTTCGCTAATACGGAAATATTCTTCAAAAGCCTTGTCCAAGCCACCGCTTTCAGGAAAGGCGCACGCCCCCACGAACGGACGGGTATATCCGTCGTCGCGAATAATCGTCAGCGAGCCGTCTTTTGCGAACGCAATACGTTCGGTAGTTTCCCCACTTTCCCCGCAAAGCCCTACGTTTTCGATATAGCCGCGCATATTTAGCGCACGGTTGCCCGACACGGCAATCTCGCCGCCCTCTCCGCTCGTCTTCAAAGACAACGAAATTTCGCCCGTTTCTCCTTTCAAACAAGCGCTCATAAAGGTCATTGCGGACAATGCTTTCCCAAAAAGGTAGGCAGACGTATCCGAAAGACCGTGCAAACGCGCACCGCGTTCCACAAGGGAAGTGGTGTCGGCAAGCGTCAAGGAAACCTGACCGCCGTATACGAGCGTTCGTAAAAGGTTGTGCATAGTATAGCTCCTTATTTTTGCGCAAAAAAGACAAGCCTATCGCTCGCCGTTTTGTCTTCGCCGAGATGCCCCGACGTTTCCAACAGCGTAAAACCGTTTTCTCGGAGTGCCGCCGTCAATTCCTCCTCCGTATGGATATATTGACGATGGGTTTCGTCAAAACGGTCGTACGCGCCGTCCTCGCGTTTTACAAACAAGGTAACCTCCATCGTTACACCGTCCGTTTCAGCGCGGTTAAAGCAGACGTACGTAACGTCGTCGCGGTCGTCCATACTGACAGTATTGGCAAGTTTGTTGTAAAATTTACGCGGCGAACTGACGTCGAACAGCAACACGCCGCCCTTTTGCAAGGCGTTTTTCATATTTTTGAACGCCGCCGATAATTTTTCTTTTGGAATATAATTAATACAATCGTTAATCGCCGTAATAAAATCGAATTTTTTCGGACTGCGGAATTTGGTAATATCCCCCAAAAGATATTCGCCGCGCACGCCTTCCTTCAACGCTTGTTCCTGCGCAAAATCTAGCATTTCCGCCGAGGAGTCCAACCCCGTCATTGCGTAGCCGGCTCGGTGAAAAGCACGCGTAAACCAACCGCCGCCGCAACCTACGTCCAAACCGTTTACCAACGGATAGGCACGCAATTTAGAAAGTAAATACTGCGACCAGTTTTCATAGCCGCAGTCGTCGTTAAGATATTCGAACCATTTGGCAAGATTTGCATACGCTGCTTTTCTTTCCATAAAGTTTCTCCTATTGGTTAGGAGTTGCCCCGCCCTATCGACGGGGAACTCCGTTGGTTATATCCGCTTAGTCTTCGTGATTTTCAGGCAATTTTTTCGGCGGTTTCTTGGGGCGTTTTTTATCCTTTTTCGCTTCCCCTTCCGCAACCGCTTTTTCACGCTCGTCATACGCGCGGTTATATTCTACGTAGCGAATATCGTTTTTGTGTTCTTCGGCATACGCCTCGGTATCTTCCTGAATATGTTCCTTACTTTCACGCAAACGTTTCAAATCTTCACGGGAGAACGATTGCGGCAGTTCGTATACCTGCAACGAGTCGTCGATCGGCTTAATCGGCCTTGCCACCAAACGGGATCTGCCGTGCGAAAGCAACAATCTTTGATACTCGAGCGAAGCTTCGCTGTCCTCTTCGTCTTTCGTGCCGTCTTTATTGTAAATACCTCTGCCCACTTTCGCGCCGCTAAGCTTGGGGTTGATATATTTATCAAAAATCCACTGTGCAAAATCGAGCCACAGCAACAACGCCCAAGAGAACGCAAACAGAAAAATAATCAGGATTGCAATGAACAAAACGAACATACCCAACACGTTCGTCAACAATAACAAAAGGAAGGGCAACAGCGCTAATGCGCCAAAGAAAATCGTCTGCGGCAACGTACCGATTGCGATCAGGAACGAATTTCTAAGGAGCAAGAAAAATTTCATCTTGTAGTTGACGCCAAGGGCAATCATCCAAAACGTCATCATTGCCGACAAAATCATGAACGTCCAACTAGACCCGATAGAAATTTTCAAAAATACCCGATGCGTTTTCGTTACGCTTGCACTCAATAAGCTGAAATTAGCAAAATTGATCATGGTTTTGCAAAGCAAAAGCACGCCGCAGAAGAACAACGCCGCCTGCAATGCGTTTTTGTAGTTGCGCTTTACCCCGCGCCAAAAATCGCTGCCGACAAAAGTGCCTTCCGTCCAAACCATGTTACGAATAACGTACATGCCGCCGGAAATACCGACTGCCGCTATAATCATACTGAAAAACAGCATACCGTACAAAAACAGTTCGGACATTACGATATTCCACTCTGCAACGCCAATCAACGGACCGGGACAAGGATATCCCATTGCCGTACCAAGGTTGTACGGTCCAAGAATACCGAGATTATCCCTATATTTCGTACCGACAAACAATACGACAATAGAAGGAATACAGAAAAGCAAAATCAACAGATTTACCTTTACGATTTTACCGAAATTCCCTTTGAACACGTCCCAAAAAAGTTGCCAACGGTTGGTCGGCAACGTACTTCTTGCATATTCTTCGCTCTTTTCCTTGCCTTCAAGCAAGCGCGTGATTAGTCCTTTTTTTTGTTGTGCCATCTTTTCTTAACTCCACAAAAGCTCGCAAGTGCCATACTCGCACATATTACCTATTCATTTTACTACAATTTTGTGATTATTTCAAGGAATTTAAGGAAAAATTTGAAATTTATTCAAAGAATTCTCTTCTTTTTTTCTCTTTTTTATAAACTTCGTTAAAAAATATTAAAAAAGCTTTGACATTTGCCCTTTTGTGTGATACAATACAACTATAAATAGAGGAGCGGCTGAACATCAGTACCGTGCGATAAGCAAACCTTTGGACGGGGTTAGCGTCGAAAACGCGCGAGAAAGGGTATCACCGCCGAAGCGTAATTTTCGTCCTTTTACGCTGGGCATGCGGGAGAATACCCGTATGACTGTCACCGTACGTGAAGAGCTATTTAGTATTTTTATCCGATTTCGCCCTTTGGGCAGTCGGCGAAATTTGCTTTTTACGACGGGTTATTCGCACCCGTCTTTTGTTTTATTACGATAGAAAAACCTTTGAAAGGAGATTATCATATGAAAAAGTTTAACGTAGGTGTTATTGGCGCAACGGGTATGGTTGGACAGCGTTTTATGCTGTTGCTTGAAAACCACCCTTGGTTTAACGTCGTCGTGTTGGCAGCGTCCGCACGTTCGGCTGGCAAAACGTATAAAGACGCCGTGGGCAACAAATGGGCGTTTGACGTAGCTATGCCCGAAAAATATGCGGATATGGTCGTCATGGACGCAGAGGCGGATATGGACGCTATCGCAGAAAAAGTAGATTTCGTATTCTGCGCAGTCAATATGGACAAGGCAAAAATCCGCGCTTTGGAAGAGGCGTACGCGAAAAAGGAAGTACCCGTCGTTTCCAACAACTCAGCGCACCGTTTCACGGCGGACGTGCCTATGGTTATTCCTGAAATCAACGCAGACCATATCGAAGTTATCGCGGCGCAAAAGGCTCGCCTTGGCACGAAACGCGGCTTTATCGCCGTTAAATCGAATTGCTCGTTGCAATCGTACGTTCCCCTCTTGCATCCCTTGAAAGCGTTCGGGATTAAGGAAGCGGCGGTTTGTACCTATCAGGCAATTTCGGGCGCAGGCAAAACCTTTGCGACAATGCCCGAGATTTTGGACAACGTAATCCCCTATATCGGCGGCGAAGAAGAAAAGAGTGAAAAAGAACCCCTGAAAATTTGGGGCAGCATTAAAAACGGAGAAATCGTTTCCGCGGACGGCCCTGCTATTACCGCACAATGCTTGCGCGTACCCGTTTCCGACGGTCATACCGCGGCGGTGTTTGTAAAATTCGATAAGAAACCGACCAAGGAACAAATTTTGACGGCTTGGGCAAACTTTAAGGGTGAACCGCAAGCGTTGAAACTCCCCTCCGCCCCCGAACAGTTTTTGCAATATTTCGAAGAGGACAACCGTCCGCAGGCAAAACTCGACCGCATGGCAGGCAACGGCATGAGCGTTACCGTCGGCAGATTGCGCGAAGACGTCGTATTCGATTACAAGTTCGTAGGTCTTTCGCACAATACGCTGCGCGGTGCGGCAGGCGGCGCGGTACTCCTTGCCGAACTTTTGGCGGCGAAAGGATATTTCGACTAATTAAAACTTTTTAACGAACCAAGGCACACCGATTGAAATATCGGCATATAGTATCAACAAGGGAGCATAAATATTATGAAAGGATTTTTTAAGGGTAGCGCAACGGCTTTGATTACCCCTTTTGACGAAAACGGCGTCAATTACGAAGTTTTGGGCGAGTTGGTAGAAAACCAAATCGCAGGCGGCACGGACGCAATCGTATTCTTAGGCACGACGGGCGAACCGTCCACCATGAGCTTTGCCGAAGAACACGTTTTGATGGAATATGCCGTCAAAAAAGTAAACGGCAGAGCCAAAGTTATTTTCGGTTGCGGCAGTAACAACACCGCAGACGCCATTATGACCGCACAAAAGGCGGAATCTTACGGCGCGGACGGTCTACTTGCCGTTACTCCTTATTATAACAAATGTACGCAAAACGGTTTGGTGGCGTATTATAAGGCGATTTGCGAATCGGTTTCTATCCCCGTAATCGCGTACAACGTACCCGGCCGTACGGGCGTGGAAATCCAACCCGCTACCATGGCGAAAATCGCCGAAATCCCCAACATTGCAGGGATTAAAGACGCGGGTGGTAACATGAGTAAAACCATGGAAACGCTCCGTCTTGTCCGTGAAAAGTGCGACGTCTATTCGGGCGAAGACGCGCTGAATTTGCCTATCCTTGCTTGCGGCGGCGTGGGCGTTATATCCGTACTTTCCAACGTTGTGCCTGCAAAGGTAAAGGAAATGTGTCAGTTGGTATTCGACGGTAAAATGGCAGAGGCGATTGCGCTGAACGATAAACTGCTCCCCCTTGCTAATGCATGCTTTGTAGAAGTCAACCCGATTCCCGTCAAGGAAGCCATGAATTTGCTTGGATTTAACGCAGGCGTTCCCCGCGCTCCCCTGACGAAGATTGAAGATGCCAACCGCGACAAACTGATTGCGGCAATGCAAAACTTCGGTTTGGAGGTAAAAGCATGAGCGTAAGAATTATTCTTTGCGGCGCATGCGGTAAAATGGGCGGCAACGTGCTTTCCTTGCTGGAAAACGACGCGGAGGCAAAGGTCGTTTGCGGGGTGGATTTGTACCCCCGCGAAATCGGCGTACCCGTATACACGTCCTTTAACGACGTCAAGGAAGAGGCGGACGTTATTATCGATTTTTCCTCCCCTATCGGCTTGGTAGAGCGTTTGGAATATGCCAAAGCGCATCATCTTGGTATCGTGTTGGCGGCGACGGGATTTAGCGCAGACGATTTGAAAACGGTAGACGAATATTCAAAATCGGTAGCCATTTTCAAAACGGCAAACCTGTCCTTGGGTATAAACCTGATGCAAGCATTGATAAAAGCGGCAGCAGAATTTTTAGGCGACAACTACGACGTGGAAATTATCGAACGCCACCACAATTTGAAAAAAGACGCGCCCAGCGGCACGGCTCTGATGCTTGCGGATACGATTAACCAAGCTTTCGACGGCAACAAACGCACCGTAGACGGTCGCAGCGGTATCGTCGGGGCAAGAGAAAAGAACGAAATCGGTATGCACGCGGTACGCGGCGGCACGATTGTTGGCGAACACGAGGTTATGTTTGCGGGCGAGGACGAAATTATCACCATTTCGCACAGCGCAAGAAGTAAGCGCGTGTTTGCGGTAGGCGCAATCCGCGCGGCGAAGTTTTTACCGCAAAAGGCGGCAGGCATATACGAAATGAAAGACCTTTTGGCGGAAGATAATCAATAAAATCTTTTTAATAAAACAACGAAAACACACCCGAAGTCAACCGACTTCGGGTGTGTTTTTATATCGCATAAAATTACAACGAACTAATTGCCTTTTCAATACGCGCAACCGTACGCTCCGCACCTAAAATTTGCATAATCGTCCAAAGGTCGGGGGTGTTCGCAAGCCCCGTCGTGGCAACACGCAACATTTCTGCAATATCCGACACGTTGCCGGGGTACGCCGTAGGGTCGGCTTTGTATGCCTTCATATCGGTTGCAAAACCGTTTTCCGTGGCAATCGCCTTTACCTTTTCAAACCAAGTAGGCATATCGTCCGCAACGTCGTACGTCCCCTTAAACCCGTTCAAAACTTTCTTTACCGTTTCGGTATCAAAACGGTATTCGTACGCAGGCGCAAACGTATCGTCGAAGAAATACGCTATCATTTCCACCGCTTGTTTTGCGCAAACGAAGTCCTTTCTGCGTTTCTTTCCGCCGATACCCATGCAAAGGGTAAGGACTTTGCAAAGATAGTCCTTGTCCGTAAAGTACGCCTTTTGTGCGTCCGTACCGAATTCGTTCGTCCAATCTGCAAGGAAATCAAACATCTCTTCCGCGGAAAGCGTTGCCATAAAGGTTTTGGAAATATCGTTGAGTTTCAAAATATCGAACAACGCGCCGCTCTTGCCCATTTTGCCGATGGAATATTTGAATTCTTCCAAAGGTTTGTCGGGGAATTTTAAGAGCCATTCTTCAAAGTTGGAATTGAGCAAGGTCATCATATACGTACGAACCGCCGTGGGGTGATACCCTTGTTCGCGATAGAATGTAAGCGACGCCTCGGGGTCTTTACGCTTGGACAGTTTACGACGGGTTTCGCCGTCAATTTTTTGTATAGAGCAGTTATGACCGTATTTGGGCAATTTGAACCCAAGCACCTTAAACAGTTCGATATGGATAGGCAGGGA
>JAZNXZ010000082.1:0-2969 GCA_045594165.1 Candidatus Scatosoma sp. | reverse complement strand
TAAATTGACGCTGTCGCCCGTGCAACGTATGTACTGTGTGTTTTGCGGAATGGGTGCGATTTCGGAAACGCTTTCCGAGGAACTGCTCGACGAAGTCGTACTCTCTAAACTGTTTTCGCCGTCCGGCAACGTAGAGGAAATCGTGCTGCTGTTTTCCAAAAGGGTGGGGGACGTATCGCTTTTACAAGCAACCAACCCGGCAATCGGTGTTAAAACTACCGCCAAAGTAGCGGTTAAGATAGCAATTCTTTTTTTCATATTCATATACTCCTGCTTTGGTTTGCGCCGTATGCCTACAAAGCAAAAAAGCGCTGACGATATTGTAGCGTATGGACCGCGCGCCGTCAATAGTCAATGATAGGCAGAAAAGGGAAATAGCGGTAACAGAACCGAAAAAAGGGGGCTATTTTCCAAAAAGCGGAAAAGGTGGTAAAAATTTATTTCACACGTACCGCCCTACGCTTGAAAAAAAGAAAGCCGTGTGCTATAATAAAGGCGAAAAAGATTTTGAACTTTTGCGAGGCGAGAATATGCAAAAATTTTTGACCGATATGCACACGCATACAACCTTTTCACACGACGGTCGGGATAAGGTCGAAACGATGCTGGAAACGGCGCGTGAAAAGGGGCTGGCATTTTACGGAGTGAGCGACCATTTTGACTTTGATTATGACCTCTTTCAGATGAGCGACGAAGAGCTTGCACAAATTAAAAATGCCGATCCTGCCGACTATTTCCACGGCGCAAGACACGCGCAGGAAGATTACGAAGGGGTAATCAACGTGTGCGTGGGCGCGGAATTTGGTTATTCGGACAAAGCGGAAGTGCAGCAACGGTATGTGGAAACGTATGAAAAATTCCGTCCCGATTTCGTGATTAACAGCGTGCATTGTGGGGACGGAAAGGATTTTTGTCGGTATCATTTTACGGAAGGCAAAGGGACGACGTACCGCATGTATTTGGGGCTTATCCGCCGTAGTTTGGACGTGCCGTATCCCTACGATATCGTGGGGCATATCGGATATATCGCGCGGTACGTGCCTTATGCGGACAGATCCTTTTCTTTGGAAGAGTTTGGCGCGGAAATTGACGATATTTTGAAAACGATTATCAAAAAGGACAAAATTTTAGAAGTCAATTCCGCTAGCAAAATGAAAGAAACCATGACGTTGCCCAGTGAAAATATTTTGCAAAGATATTACGAGCTTGGCGGACGGAAAGTCTCGTTTGGTTCGGACGCGCATTTCAAAGAACGGGTTGCGGATAAACGGGAAGAGGTGGTAGACATGCTCAAACGAATCGGCTTTACGCATATCACCGTACCTTTCCGCGGTGAACATATTCAGGTAGAGTTGTAATACCGTAAGGAGGGGTGACATGTCGGAATTAGACCTTTTGAAATTGTTACAACAATACGGAGAAGAAACCGATTTGGCGGATTTCACGCCCGACGAATTGCAGGATTTGTTAGAGCGCATGCGCGCGGACGGGGCGGATATGCCTTTGATGCCTGCCGCCTTTAAGGAAAAATACTTTGCCTATTACGATGACGTAAAGGATAAGTCGTTGAAAAAGCAGGATTGGTAAAAAAACGACGTATAAGTGTCGCAATACTTTGTCGGGCTTACGTTTTCCCGCGGTCACGTACGTCTATGTACGCTCCCATCGGGAAAGCCGCGCCCTCCTCGTCTTGCTCGTTTCTACGCCGTTTTAGCGGTGTGAAATCGAACGGTCATTGCGAACGGAGCAATAGCGAAGTGTGGCAATCTCATAAAAACGACACCGAAACCGCGCTTTCGGGGGGTGTCATTTTACATAGACCTATTAAATTACGACGATATCCATATTCTTAAACTGATCTTTGAGCGCGTCGGGGAATTCGTCGTCGGTGATCAAAACGTTGATATCTTCCGCGCGTGCAAAGGTGTACGGCTTGATTTTACCGATTTTAGAGCTATCCAACATCATATACAAAAATTTCGCTTTTTTACAAATAACGCGGAGCAATTCCGATTCCATTTGCGAACTGCACGAAAAACCGTTTTCGGGGGTAAACGCGGAGGCGGAAATTATGGCAATTTCAAAATTCGTATCTGTGAAATACAAAGACGAAAAAGTGGACGCCGTGGCAAGATTCTCTTTGATGAGCTGTCCGCCGAGTAAACTTACGACCACGTTTTTCTTTTTGGCGAGTTCGGTTGCCACCGCGAGGCCGTTGGTAAACACGCTGCAATAGCGATCGGGCATTTCCTTAGCAAGGTACAGCGCAGTCGTACCGCCGTCCAAAAACAGGGACGCGCCCTCGTCGATCAGTCCAGCCGCCTTTTGCGCGATTACGATCTTCTCGTCGGTGTGGATTGTCGTTTTTTTCGTGTACGGCTCGCCCGAAGTTTTTTGCACTTCGCGTACGGACATTGCACCGCCGCGCACACGGATAATTTTGCCCTCTTCTTCTAACTGAAAAAGATCGCGGCGCAAGGTCATCTGCGATACGCGCGGAAAGTGTTCTTCCAGCTGTTCTAACGTGAGTTTGCCGCGCTTGTCCAAAAGTTCGGCAATTTCTTGTATGCGGTCCCGTTTCATCTTTCGTACTCCTTTTGTCAAAATTGTTATCCCATATCAAATTTATCACATAATTGATAAAATAGCAAGTGAATAAAGAAAAAAAAGGGCAATTTTCACATTTTTTTGAAAAGTTTTCAGGCAAAAAGAACGGCATTTACATTTTTTCGGGCAAAAAAGTTACAAAAATTGCAGGGCTGTGACGGTGGCGTGATAAGAAATTTCACGCATTTTTGCTTGCGGTTTGGCAGTAAGCTGTGCTATAATAGGATAAGAAATACGGAGAGAAGAAAACGATGGACGAATTTGTTTTGCAGTTGGACGAATATTTTTGCGAAAAATATGCAAATTACGATAAGCTGTGCCTTTTGCCCGGCTATAAAATGCCGCTGATGCAGGCGTCGGAG
>JAZNXZ010000081.1:0-8774 GCA_045594165.1 Candidatus Scatosoma sp. | reverse complement strand
TTGGAGCAGGTGACGAGAGTCGAACTCGCCGGGAACAGCTTGGGAAGCTGCCGCCATACCGCTAGGCGACACCTGCATTGCTTTTCTATTATATCCGCTTTTTTAGGAAATGTCAACCGCTTTTTTATTCTTTTTGCTATCCTTTTTAGAAAATGGCGCGCTTTCTGTCGATAAAAATTCCGCCTTTTCCGCAAACTGCTATAAAACAAGGAGTTTGCACCATGGAAAAGGCTGTCAACAACAAAAAAAAGGGTAAAAACGGATTTTTGAAAGGAGCTGCGTGGATTGCCGCAGGCGGTTTTATCGCAAAATTAATCGGCGCGCTGTACCGCATTCCGCTTACCAACCTTGTCGGCGGTTACGGGTTGGGACTGTACCAAATGGTGTATCCCGTGTACTGTATGCTGCTCACCGTGTCCGCAACGGGCATACCCTCGTCGATTGCAAAATTGACCGCAGAGCGCGTCGGGAAAGGGCAAACGGGGCTGCCCGTGTTCAAAACAGCCATGCGGCTCTTCCTGTTAATCGGCGTAATCGGGACGGCGTTCATGTGCCTATTAGCGCCCTTTTTATCAGCCGCACAGGGCAGCCAAGAAGTGCTCGGCGGATATTTTACCCTTGCGCCGTCCGTATTGCTGGTGTCGGCGATTTCCGTCTTTCGCGGCTATTTTCAGGGCAGAAACAACATGATGCCCACGGCATTGTCCGAAATCACCGAACAGGCGGTAAAGGTCGGTTTCGGATTGCTGTTTGCTTATCTTTTTCGCGCCAACGTGCAAAGGGCGGTGGTGTTTTTATTACTCGCGGTGTCTTTGTCCGAGCTGACGGCGCTGTTTTTAATGCTTTTTCTGTTTCGCCGCGATACGTCTGCCGCCATTTCCGATAAAACCGAAGAAAAAATCTCGGCAAAATCGGTGTTAAAGCTGAGCATCCCCGTCACGTTTAGCTCGATTATTTTACCCCTTTCGGGCTTGCTTGACAGCGTGCTCGTGCCCCGTTTTTTAGGCGCGTACAGCACGAACGCCGTAACGTTATTCGGGTTATTTTCGGGCGGCGCAGTGACGGTCATCAATTTGCCCGTGTCGATATGCTACGGCATTGCGGCGGCGAGCGTACCTGCGGTTGCAACCGCGGCGGCGAGAAAAGGACGGGGGACGGGGCGCGAAAAAGCCGCTTCGCCGCGCAAAAGGATAGCGTATTCGCTCTTTGTGACGGTGGCGGTGGCTTTGCCGAGCGCGGTGGGGTTGTTCCTGTTTGCCGCGCCTGCGGCAAAAATCATATTCCGCTCGTTATCGGGGGAGGAATTACGCATTTTAATCGACCTAATCCGCGTGTTTTCCGTCAGCGCATTGACCTTGTCGTGCGTGCAGACTTTGTCGGCGTGTTTGACGGCGCAGGGTAAACCGCAATACGCGGCGCTGTCCATGTTGATCGGGGTGACGGTCAAGACGGGGTTGTACGTTTGGTGGCTGCAAAGCCCGAAAATTTCCGTTTTCGGTTTGGCGCACGCGACCAACGTTTGCTATTTGGTTGCCTTTTTGCTGAATTTGGTGTATAATTTAATCGTATCCAAAGAAAAACGCAAGAGGTGATAAACATGATCACGGTTATCGGTTTGGGCGTGGCGCAGGGCGATCTGTCGGGGCGCGGTGAAAAAGCCATTTTGGCGGCGGCTGCCGCAAACAGAAAAATCGTCGTTAGGACGGCGAATACGGAGTCGTATAGAACGGTGCTCGATTTAGGCGTACCCCATATTTGTCTGGATTACGTGTATGAAAATAGCCGTAATTTCGCAACCCTTGCCAAAAACCTTGCCAAAGCGGTGGCGACGCAGGGCGACGACGCCGTATATTTGGTGGACGGCGCGGCGACGGAGGACAATTCGGTTAAGGCACTGATGAAACGCATGCGCGGCAAAATCGAAATCATTGACGGCGTATCCAAAACCACGGCGCTTGTTCGCGCGGCTGGGTTTGCAGACTGTTCGTATACCGCGGTGTCGGCGTACGAACTGACCGAGCGCGCAAAGGAGGGCAACCTTGCTCTGCCGCTGATCGTATACGATTTGGACGACGAGGGCCTGGCAAGCGATTGCAAGCTGCTCCTTGGCAATTTATTCGGCGAAGAGAGCGTGGCAAAATATATCCGCGGCGGCGTAGCGAAGAAGATTTCGCTGTTTGAGCTCGACCGTCAAAAGGCGTACGATTATACGTCGGCGGTGGCGTTGGAGCGTGTGGAGTTACTGCAAAAACAGCGTTTTTCCATGGAGGATTTGAAAGAGATTATCGTGCGTTTGCGCGCGCCGGGCGGTTGTCCTTGGGATCGGGTGCAGACCTGCGATTCTATCAAAATGTCTGCCGTGGAAGAGGCGTACGAGTTGGTGGACGCCATTGATTTGGACGACGACGAGAAGATTTTGGAAGAGACGGGCGACATTTTGTTGCAGGCGGTTTTTCACGCCGTTATCAAGGAAGAAACGGGCGCGTTTGACCTTAGCGACGTATTGACGGGGATTTGCCAAAAGCTGATTTCCCGACACACGCACGTATTCGGGGAAGACAAAGCGGAAAACGACGCCGGGGCGCTGTCCGTGTGGGAAAAGAACAAAATGGTGGAAAAGCACCAAACGACGTTTGCGGACGCCGTCAACGACGTTCCGAAATGTTTCCCTGCGGCTATGCGCGCGCAAAAAGTTGGCAAACGCGCGGCGAAAGGCGGCATGGATTTTGCCGACGTAAACGCAGCGGCAGAGCGTATCCATGCGGAATTGCAAGAGTTTTTCACGGCGTATCGCGCAGGGGATAAGACGGCGGCGGAAAGGGAACTCGGCGACGTATTGTTTGCGGTCGTTAACGTGGGCAGAAAAGCCGGTTGCGATTGCGAGAAAGCGTTAAAGGAAAGTACCGACCGCTTTGCGGCACGCTTTACCCTTGCCGAGAAAAAAGCTTTGGAAGACGACAAGGTAGTTACCGATTTGTCAGACGAAGAATGGGACGAATATTATCGGGCGGCAAAAGCCGAACTTTACAAGGCGTAAGCGAGAGTAAAAATAAGAAAAGGGGGTATACGGTATGCGATTAACACCGATTTCTATCGGAAATGTGACAACGGAAAACAACGTTTTTTTGGCGCCGCTTGCCGGATATACCAACTACCCGTTCCGTCGGCTTTGTAAGGGGTATGGCGCAGGGCTTTGCTACACCGAGATGGTGAGCGCAAAGGGCTTGAAATACGGCAGCGAAAATACGAAAGAGCTGTTATATACGGACGAAAAAGAGGGGTTGTGCGCGGCGCAGATTTTCGGGAGTGAGCCTGATACCATGCGCGCGGCGTGCGAACACGAAACGTTTGCGCCCTTTCCGATTGTCGATATCAATATGGGTTGTCCCGTGCCGAAAATTTATAAAAACGGCGAGGGTAGCGCGCTGTTAGAAAACCCGATTTTGGCGGAAAAAATCGTCAAAGAGTGCGTTAAAAGCGGAAAAATCATTACCGTAAAATTCCGTATCGGTATCACGGAGGATAAGTTGATTACGGCGGAATTTGCCAAACGCATGGAGGGAGCGGGGGCTAGCCTAATTACCGTGCACGGCAGAACGAAAGACAAAATTTATGCAGGCGACGTCAACTTTGCGGAAATCGCGGCGGCGAAACGGGCGGTAAAAATACCCGTGATTGCCAACGGCGGCGTGTTTTCGGGTGCCGATGCGGAAACGTTGATAAACGAAACGGGCGCGGACGGCGTTATGGTGGCGCGCGCGGCGTTGTTTAATCCCCAACTTTTCTGTGATTTAACGGGAAAGCCGAGAGAGGGTAAACTGCAAATGTTTGAAAAACAGCTAAAATGGACGGGGACGGTCTGCGACGAACGTTTTACAACGGTATTTATGCGCAAAATGGCGGCGTTCTACGTCAAGGGCGAAAAGAGCGCGGCGGCGTATAAGGACAGGCTGTTTTCCGCGCAAAATCCCGACGAAATTTTAACGATTGCCAAAGAGATTTGGGGCTAAGATACATAAAAAATGATAAAAAGAAAGCACACGGTTCTTCGCAAAAGGAAGAGTAGTGTGCTTTTTCTTTGAAAAATATAATTGAATATTTTTCGGTTTATCAGTATTTATAAACCAACATATTCCACGAATGTTTTTGCAATACGGGGGAAGAAGAAAGTGCTTTTGCGGTAGGCGTAGCCGTCTGAAGGCTTGCGGAATTTTCCGCTTTCAAATTGTCGGAATACAGCTCGACGTGTTCTACGAGCGTTGCCCCGTCAAACCCTTGCAAATCAAGCGTTAACGCCATATCCTTATCAAGGGAGCGGTTGACGGCGAAGACGGTGATGGTGCGTTCGTCTTGGTTATGGAGCAACGACGTTGCCAGATACGGGGCGACCATACCGCCCGACGTGACGTAACTTTCGCAATCGATTTCCGCTTGTAAAACCGTGCCTTTTCCGTAAAGAGCAGAATACATGTACGGATAAAAGGTCGTTTGCGTCCATGCCTTGCCGCCCGTTTCCGTCATGATGGGCGCAATCGCGTTGACCAGCTGCGCGAGGCAGGCAATCTTTACCCGATCGCAGTTGTTTTGCAAGGTGATCAGCAAACTCCCCACGACCAAAGCGTCCTCAAAATTGTAGACGTCTTCCAAAATCGGAGGCGCAATCAGCCAATCGTCTACCTTTTTGTCGAGGCTGTGAAACCAAACGTTCCACTCGTCAAAGGACAAATACATTGTCTTATCCGATTGTTTTTTTGCCTTGACCGCGTCGCAAATCGCCACGACCGATTTGATAAACGTGTCCATATGTACGGAGCTCGCCAAAAAATCGGCGGCGTTATTGTCGGGGTTGCCGTAATATTCGTGCAAGGAAATATAGTCCACGTAATCGTACGTGTGTTCGAGTACGGTTGTTTCCCACGTGCCGAAGGTGGGCATGTTATAATGGGAACTGCCGCAGACGACAAGCTCGATCGACGGGTCGGTCCATTTCATCAATTTGGCGGTTTCTGCGGCGATTCTGCCGTATTCTTCGGCGGTCTTGTGTCCGATTTGCCATGCCCCGTCCATCTCGTTGCCCAAACACCAGGTTTTAATGCCAAAGGGTTGTTCAAAACCGTTCTGTTTCCGCAAAGAGGCGTAATACGTATCGGTGTCAAGGTTGCAATACTCCAACAAATCTTGCGCGTCTTGCGGCGTGCCCGTACCGAGGTTGACCGCCATCAAAATTTCGCTGTTTGCACGTTTTGCCCATTCTTGAAACTCGTCAATGCCGATTTGGTTGGTTTCAATGCTCTTCCAAGCCAAATCCAGCCGTTTCGGGCGTTTGGATTTATCCCCGATCCCGTCCGTCCAGCGATAACCGGAAACAAAATTGCCGCCAGGGTAGCGAATAATGGGGACGCCGATACGCTTTACCAAACCCAAAACGTCTTGGCGAAAGCCCATATCGTCTGCCGTTTCATGGGTGGGTTCGTAAACGCCCCCGTATACGGCGCGACCGAGATGCTCGATAAACGAACCGTAAATTCGCTTATCAACCGTCCCGATCGTATTGCTTTTATTGACTGTTACTTTTGCTTTCATAAGAATATCCGTATTGCTTAATTGTCGTTTTCGTTGTCGATGCCGTCTTCGTCGTCCACGTATGCGGGCTGGTTTGCCACGTCGATGACGTTTTTAATTTTTGTCAAAACTTCTACTTTGCCATAGCCCGTTTCCGAACTCGTTGCAATCAAGTTCGCAGGGGCGAGGTACAAATCGGCGGCAATCGCGCGGATATGTTCGTTCAATTTCATACGCGACAGCTTGTCTGCTTTGGTCAGCGTTACCGTAAAAGGCAAGGTATGATAATGCAGATATTCAATCATCTGTACGTCGTCTGCCGTGGGATCGTGACGGGAATCGACCAGCATAAAAACGTGCGAAATTTTCTCTTTGTCCTTGAAAAAATCGTCCAACGTCTTCGCCCACTTTTCCTTTTCGCCTTTCGATACGCGCGCAAAGCCGTAACCGGGCAAATCGGCAAGGATAAACTCGCCAAAGTCAAAATAATTGACAAGGCGAGTGCGTCCCGGCTCGCTACTCGTTTTCGCCAGCTTTTTTCGGTTGGCGAGCATATTGATAAAGGAGCTTTTTCCCACGTTCGACTTACCGCAGACCGCAATCATCGGTTTGTCGGGCGTGATAAATTGTTCCTTTTTTGCCGCCGAAGTGATAAACGTTGCGTTTTTAATCACCAAAGGGGGCAATTTTTCTTCTTTTTTGTATTTCGTTTCGTACATACCCAACTCCTAAATGCAAAGCCGCGTCAACAGCGCACGCCGTCCTGCGGAGGCTCTTTTATCGGGGGAACGACCTTGGTATTGCGCGGTTTTCTTGCCGTTTTGGGCTTGTCCGATTGCGCGTAAGCCGCGCCGTTTTCCAAAACCAAAGCAAACACTTCGTCGACGTTTGATACGGGGACAAAATGCACGTCCCGTTTTAATACCGTAGGAAGTTCTTCGATTTCACGCGCGTTTCCTTGCGGAATAATCACCGTTTTGATCCCCAAACGACGCGCCGCCAGGGCTTTTTCTTTCAAACCGCCGATAGGTAAAACTTTACCGCGCAGAGTGATTTCGCCCGTCATGGCAATATCGCCGCTCGCTTTTTTATCGGTCAACGCGGATAGGATCGCCGTGGCGATCGTGATACCTGCGCTCGGCCCGTCCTTGGGGGTAGCCCCTTCGGGAACGTGAATATGCAAATCGGTTTCGGTAAATTTCTGCGTGGGAATTCCGTATTTTTCCGCATGTGCACGGATAAAGGACAGAGCGGCAAGCGCCGATTCTTTCATGACGTCGCCGAGTTTCCCCGTCAGCTTGATTTCGCCTTTTCCAGGCATTGCGTTGCATTCGACGGTGAGCGTCGTACCGCCGACCGCCGTCCAAGCCAAACCCGTTACCGCGCCCACTTCCGCGCAAGGTTTTTCTTCGTCTTTTTTATAACGGGGCACGCCTAACAGCTCGGTCGCTTTTGCGCTGTCCACCGTCACCAAGGGCAGTGCTTTATCGTTTGCGTACTGTACCGCAATTTTGCGGCAAAGCGTGCCGATTGTACGTTCTAAAGTACGCACGCCTGCCTCGCGCGTATAACCCTCGATCGTGGTTACGATACCCTCTTGCGTAAAGGCCGCGTTGTTGTCCGTCAAACCATTCGCGGCGAGCTGTTTCGGCACGAGATAACGACGTGCAATCTCCGTCTTTTCTTCCATGGTATAGCCCGACAGCTCGATAATTTCCATACGGTCGCGCAGCGGCCCAGGAATCGTATCCAAGCTGTTCGCCGTCGTGATGAACAGAACTTTGCTAAGATCGTACGGCGCTTCCAAATAACGGTCGCGGAAGGTAACGTTTTGTTCGGGGTCGAGTACTTCTAAGAGCGCGCTGGCAGGATCGCCGTGCATATCTGCCGTAATTTTATCGATTTCGTCCAACAGGAATACGGGGTTGATTGAACCCGCGTTTTTCATGCCGTACAAGATACGTCCGGGCATTGCGCCGATATACGTGCGGCGATGACCGCGGATTTCCGCCTCGTCCTTAACGCCGCCAAGGCTCATGCGGACGAATTTTCTATTCAAAGCGCGTGCAATCGATTGCGCGATACTCGTCTTGCCTACACCGGGAGGACCGACAAGACACAAAATCGGGGCTTTCATGCTCCCCGTCAATTTTAAGACGGCAAGATATTCTGTGATGCGTTCTTTGATTTTTTCCAATCCGTAGTGGTCTTTATCCAAAACGGCAACGCAATCGGCAAGGTTTTCCGTGTCCTGCGTTTCTTCCGTCCAAGGCAGAGCCAACACCTGTTCCAAATACCCCGTAATGACGGTGTATTCGGCGGAAGAGGAGGGCATTTTACCAAGACGGTTTACTTCTTTCAGGCATTTTTCTTCCAAATCCTTGGGCAGATTTTTCGCCAAGATTTTTTCGCGGAACTCGTCTTCTTCCTTTTCGTCGTCGCCAAGCTCCGTATGGATCGCTTTGACCTGTTCGCGCAGGAAATATTCCTTTTGGTTTTTATCGATATTTTGACGGACCGCCGTCGCAATTTTCTTTTCGATTTTTGCAATTTCCAACTCGTCGTTCAGGCATTGTTCAAAACGTTTGAGCCGTTCGATGACTTTGCTTTCTTCCAAGAGCTGTTGCTTGATTTCCAAGCGTACGCGCATGGCGGAAAGGGCAACGTCCACGTATTCGTCGGCGTCCTGACAGCGGTCTAATCTGCCTGCGGTGTCTTTATTGATTTTTCCGTCGGTGGACAGCACGTCTTTTACCAGCGCTTTCGCCGTACGAAGATATGCCTCTTCTAAAACTTCGTCGCCGCGAACCGTGTCGATCGGATCGCAAACGGCATACATATATCCGCCGTTTTCATCAAAATTGACGCCGCGCGCTTTGGCGCGGTATAATCCCTCGCAAAGAACGCGAATGACGCCGCCCGTCAGTTGTGCTACTTGTTTAATTCTCGCAACGCAGCCGACCGTGTATACGTCATCCGTCGTGATGGTATCCTTTTCCGTATCCCGTTGCGTCAAAATCAACACTGTGCGATCGGTCGCAGAGGCGCGGTCGATGGCTTTGAGTGTCATATCCCGCCCGACTTCAAACGAAACGTTGGTATGCGGAAACGCCACCTTGCCGCGCAGGGGCACGATGGGTAAAAGGTTGGTTGTTCTGATTTCTTTTTCCGTGTAGTTTTCCATATATTTATTATTACCCAGTTTCGGGTGT
>JAZNXZ010000080.1:0-4910 GCA_045594165.1 Candidatus Scatosoma sp. | reverse complement strand
GGAAAGCGATAAAGAAGAGCCGACGCCTGATTCCAGTAGTGACGACACCGCTACGGATAGCGGCATGAACCCTTGGTTGTTGGCTAGCTCCATTGCTATCGCAGTTGTTTTGGTGCTTGCAGTACTGAGCATTATCTTCCGTAAAGTTTGGAAAAAGGTTCGCAAGAACGTCGTTGCTAAACCTCGCAAGGCTAAAAAGACGAAAGTGAAAGCTGTAAAGGCTAAGACGGTAAAACCCGAAGAGCCTATCGAAGAAATCGACGAAGACAGCCCTTATAACGACTAATCTTTTCGATTAACAAAAATATAAAGCCCCGTGAACGTATTCCGTTCACGGGGCTTTTTTCATGTAAAATCGCCAACAAAAAAGCTCCTCGTTTGCGGGAGCTTTTATCTTTGTTATATTCAATTCTTTTGGTGTATTATCCTATTTTCCTTAACCCTTTCGGCAGGTGATTTTTCATTGTGCCGTTGACGGCTTTCCCCAAGCCTAAGGGATATCCGTCCACACAAACCAAGCACCAGCCGTTGGGCAAATCGCATTCCACCGTTTCGCCGCGCAAGTATTTATCCACTCGCTCGTCCGTAATCGGTAAATCCAAAACGTTTTGGCACTCACTCGGTTTTGCACACATGGCTAACGCATGCGACGGCTCAAACCGTCCGTTTTTCACCTCGCCAAGCCGCACGCCCACGCGCAAAATCTGCAACCCCTTCCAATCAAATACGTCTTGGGGCAACTCGTACAACACACCGTTGTTTTCATACAAGCGGAAAGCAAAACGCGCCTTGAAAAACGTCCGTTCAAAGTCACGGTACGCCCGTTCACCGCCGCTCGTTACGCTGCATTTCGCCGTTTTCAACCGACAATCCCACTCGCCCATGCGCGCAGTTTTTTCAAATAGAGCGGCAAAATGCCCTTCGCCGTCTATCTTGTGCGGATACAATTTTTCTTGGCTTATCAGGCGCATTTCAGGGTGCGCCGCCAAATATGCGGCAACCTGCCCCTCGTCCTCGGCAAGCGCAAACGTGCAGGTAGAATATACCAACCGCCCACCGACCGCAAGCATTTCCGTTGCGCAATCCAAAATTTCCTTTTGCCGCGTCGCGCACAACGCAACGTTCTCTTCGCTCCACTCTGACAAAGCCTCGTCCGCGTTTTTGCGGAACATACCCTCCCCAGAGCAGGGCGCGTCCACCATAATTTTATCAAAATATCCACTAAATTTCTTGACAAGTGCCTGTGGATATTCTGTTGTCACCACGGCGTTTTTTATCCCCAAACGCTCCACGTTTTGGGACAGAATCTTCGCGCGGGAAACAATCGGTTCGTTCAAAACGATTACGCCCTTACCGTCCATCTTGCAGGCAAGCTGCGTTCCCTTACCGCCGGGCGCAGAACAAAGGTCAAGCACCCTTTCCCCGGGCTGTACGTCTAAAAGCGGCGCGGCGCACATAGCAGACGGCTCTTGGCTGTATACGACGCCTGCGAAATGATAAGGGCTTGCCCCTACCTTTTCGCCGTCCGTATAATAGCCGTTCTCCTCCCACGCAACGGGCGTGCCGAGAAAGGGCAAAACCGCTTTCATCGCGGTTACGTCCCCCCGCAAAGGGTTCAAACGCACCCCCTTAAAGGGCAGCTTTTCATAACAAGCGAAAAAGGCTTCCCACTCGTTTTCGGGAAGCTGTTTTTTCATGTTTTCCATAAATTTTTCGGGCAAAGCGTACATATCGCACCCCCTACTTTCGCTTATTCTTTTTGCAAATATTCTTCAAACTGTTCGGGCGTAAATACGCGCGCACGCGCCTGCGCCGATTTCAGGCGCAATCCGCCCTCGTTTTCATAACAAACGTATACGTCGCACTCTTCCGCGCGTGTAGTAAAAAACGCCGCCTGCGCAAACGCCGCCGAAAGCAACCGCTTTGCCACGGGCAAATCCATTTCCAAGGGATGCGAAAAGCAAACGCCTTTGTTTTTTAATTTACCGTCTTTGGCGCGTTTTCGCTTTTCTCTGTCCGCAAACACGTGAAATTGCGCCTTGCGCTTTTCCCGCTCCTCGCGCTTTCTCTCTTGCTCTTGCTTATAGGCAATTTGCGCCGCCGAGCTTGTCTGCGCAATCTCGTAATTCTCAATACGCCCCAGCTTAATTTGATATTTCTCAATCAACGCAGGAAAAGAACAGTTTTCTGCCTTGCACATTGCCTCGGCAACTTTCATGGTCGCATAAGCGTCGTCCACCGCGCGGTGCGCCGTAAATTCCACGCCCAGCTCTTGGGCAATCGAGCCCAAACCGAACTGCCGCGAAAACTCTCCCACGCGGTTCATATACACGAATTGCGTGTCGGCAAAATCGAACGCAAACGAGCGCATATTAAACCGCTTACTCTCAAAATTGAGATATTTTACGTCGTTCATCGTGGCATGTCCCGCCACCAAAGTATCTTTGTCCTCCAAGAGCGCAAAAATTTTATCTGCCTTTTCCAAAAACGTGGGATATTTCTTAAAATCAGAATACTCGTACGGCAACACCAACCCTTGCGTGCCTTTGCGGTCGGTCAAATGAAATCCACCTTGGGGATTAATCAAAATATCTTCCTTTTCGATAATATTAAATTGTTCGTCCGTCAAACAGTATCCAAACGCGCAAATCTTCGCCGCAAATTTGGACACCACCGAACATTCGATATCAAAAAACAGATATTTCATAACGCCGTCGTCTTTCCTTTCTTACTCTTGGAAAAGACCGCAATCATCTTGCGGTCTTTTATCATTTTTTCATTTCATCGCGTACCGTGTACGCCCAAATCCCATTTTTATGCCAAAATCCTCTTATTTCGTCGGCACGATTACGGACTTGCCGCCCATATAGGGGCGCAACGCCTCGGGAATCGTTACACTGCCGTCTGCCTGCAAATGGTTTTCCACAAACGCAATCAGCATACGGGGAGGAGCGACTACCGTATTGTTAAGGGTATGCGCCAACTTCGTCTTGCCATCGTCGTCCTTATAACGAATGGACAAACGGCGCGCCTGCGCGTCCGTCAAGTTCGAGCACGAACCCACTTCAAAATATTTCTTCTGACGGGGGCTCCACGCCTCGACGTCACAGCTCTTGTTCTTCAAATCGGCAAGGTCGCCCGTGCAGCAACCAAGCTGTCTTACGGGGATATCGAGCGAACGGAACAGCTCGACGGTATAGCTCCAAAGCTTTTCGTACCATTCCGCGCTTTCTTCGGGACGGCAAACAACGATCATTTCTTGCTTTTCAAACTGGTGAATACGGTATATACCGCGTTCTTCGATACCGTGCGCGCCCTTTTCCTTACGGAAACAAGGGGAATAGCTGGTCAGCGTCAACGGCAACTTTTTCCCGTCGATAATCTGCCCCATAAATCTACCGATCATGGAGTGTTCGCTCGTACCGATAAGGTACAAATCCTCGCCCTCGATCTTATACATCATGTTTTCCATTTCATCAAAGCTCATTACGCCCGAAACGACGTCGCCGTGGATCATGTACGGGGGGATGACGTAGGTAAAACCCTTGTCGATCATGAAATCACGCGCATAGGTCAAAACCGCAGAATGCAAACGTGCGATATCGCCCGTCAAATAATAGAAACCCTGCCCCGAAGTACGGCGCGCGGAATCCACGTCGATACCGTCCAACTTTTCCAAAATATCCAGATGGTAAGGGATTTCAAAATCGGGAACTTTCGCTTCGCCGAAACGTTGCAATTCCACGTTTTCGCTGTCGTCCTTGCCCACAGGCACGTCGTCCGCCACGATATTGGGGATGGTCATCATCACTTTTTTCAGCGCCGCATCCACGTCCTCGCACTCTTTTTCAATGGCGAGCAATCTGTCCGCGTCCGCTTTTACCTGCGCCTTTACCTGTTCCGCCTCGTCGCGCTTACCCTCTTTCATCAGCATACCGACTTGTTTAGAAAGGGTATTACGCGCCGCGCGCAAAGCGTCGCCCTCTGCAATCAAAGCGCGGCGTTTTGCGTCCAACTCCAAAGCTTGGTCCACCAAGGGCAGCTTATGGTCTTGGAATTTTTTACGGATATTTTCTTTTACGAGTTCCGCGTTCGTGCGGATAAGATTGATATCAAGCATGATTTCACCTCGGATAAATTTCACTCTTTTCTACAACATTATACAACTTTTCCCCCGCAAAAGCAATTAAATGCAAAGCTTCCCGCTAATTTCTTATTAAAATTTCCTAAAAAACTTGTAATTTTGTTTGCAATATGATATAATAAACCTATCTTATTCCTTATGGAGTGGAACGTTATGAAAAAACAGAAAACCGAAAAAACAAGGACGTCGCCGTCGCACGAACCGCACGGCGGGAAAAAACCTTCGTTTTTTACAAAACTTTTCCGAAAAAAATCTATCGCGGACGCTGAGGCGGAAGAAAAAATCCTAAACGTAGAGCATTTTGACGTATCCGAACACGACGGGCTTACCCCCGAACAGGTGGACGAACGTATTGCGCAAGGCTTGGTAAACTCTACGACGAAAAAATACTCCAAGACGTACAAGAGTATCTTTATCGGCAACATTTGCACCTTCTTCAACCTGCTGTGTTTGCTGTGCGCCGTGGCGTTGCTGTTGGCGCGCGCCCCGATTAATCAATACTTGTTCGTGGTAATTTTCCTTTGCAATATTTTCGTGAGCATCTTCCAAGAAATCCGTGCAAAGCGTAAAATTGATAGACTCTGCATCCTATCGTCCCCCACGGCAAAGGTCGTGCGCGGCGGTATAAAAATGGATATCCCCGTAGAACAACTCGTTGTAGACGACATAATGCTGCTCACCGCGGGACAACAAGTACCTGCCGACTGTATCGCAATCGGCGGCACGGCAGAGCTCAACGAATCCTTGCTGACAGGCGAATCCGTTC
>JAZNXZ010000079.1:0-2811 GCA_045594165.1 Candidatus Scatosoma sp. | reverse complement strand
ACAATCGGACACCGCCGTCACCCTTTGCTATCTTCACGGCATTGCGGACGAAAGCGTAAAAAATTCGGTAAAAAAGCAACTTAGCGGCATGCAAATCGACAACGTGTGCGATTCTTCTTATATCGCGGCAATGCTCTCCCCTCGTAAGCATTCCCTTTTCCGCACCATCGGCACGACGGAAAAACCCGACGTTTTTACGGCAAAACTCTGCGAAGGCAGGGTGGGGCTGATCGTGGACGGCTCCCCCATAGCCCTCACTGTTCCCTATATCCTCACCGAAGATTTACAAAGCAGCGAAGATTATTTTATCTCCCCCTTTGCCGCCACGTCCTTTCGGTTTTTGCGCAGCATCGCCCTGTTCATTGCGATACTGCTCCCCGGGTTTTACGTCGCGGCACAATTATACAAAATCCAACTGCTGCCCTTGGGCTTGACCTTAACCATCGCCAGCAGCGTGCGCGAACTTCCTTTATCGCCCAGCCTGGAAATGTTCGTCGTTTTGCTCCTGCTAGAAATTTTGAAAGAGGCGAGTATCCGTATGCCCAAATACGTAGGCATGTCCCTGTCCGTTGTCGGCGCGCTCGTGCTCGGCGAAACGGCGGTGTCCGCAGGCTTTTTGTCGACGCCTGCCATCATTATCGTCGCCTTTTCCGGCATTTGTCTATACACCGTACCCAATTTCGTAGAAACGGGGAGCTTGCTCCGTTGGTTGTTTTTGCTCGTCGCCGGCAGCGTCGGTCCGCTCGGCATCGTCGTTTTTGCGGCATTTTTACTGTACTACCTCGTATCGGCAGACGCCTTCGGTGCTCCCATGCTCGCACCCTTTTCCCCTCTCGTTTCCCGTGACCTGCGCGACGCCCTCGTGAAATACGATATGTTCTCTTTGACAACTCGGCCGAAACTGTTTCACGTGAAAAACAAAACGCGTTTTCGTCCGCCAAAGGGCGACGCAGAATAATCAAAAACAGGAAAACCCGCAGGACGTATCGTGATTACGCCAACAAATCGGTAATCCTTTACCGATAAACCCTACCGAAAACAAAAGGAGTATTTTGATTTTGCAGACACAAAAAAACGTGGTATACCCCAGCGCTCCCAACGAAAATCAAACCGTTTTACCTCGGCAGATTGCCTTTTGCGCCGCCTTTTTATTGCCGCTTGGCAAATTTTTAGAAACGCCGTCGCTTTTGGCAAAGTATGCAAAAGGGGATATATTATTGCCTGCGCTTTTGCGCTTTTTGATAGAAACGCTCGTTTTGCTCGCCGTGCTTTACGCCGCCACGCGCAGTGAAAAAACCTTATCCGAACGGATTGAAAACGCCCTCGGAAAATGGTCGGCGGTTCTTTACGCCGTCTTTGCGGCGTATTATCTTTTCGCCGTTCTGCTCCCCGTTTTAGACCTTGAAAAGTTTGCCTACGCCGCCTTTTTCGACACCGCACCCACCACTTTTTACTTTGCGGTATTTTTTCTCTTTTCGGCGTTCTTCGCCGCCAAGGGCATCAAATCCGTCGGACGTTGCGCCGACCTTTGTCTGTTTTTGTTTTTAATCCCCTTTTTTGCCCTGATTATCATGTCGTTTACCGAAACGGATTTTTCCCATTTGTTTCCCTTGTTTGGCACAAAATTTTCGCGCGTTTTGCTCGGTGTTCGCGTAACGTCCCCCCACTTTTCGGACGTAGCCTTACTTTTGCCGCTGATTGCAAACTGCCGTTTTCCGTCAAAAGCGTCGCAAAAAAATGCCACCGATAACCGTAAAGGCGGAAAATCTATCGTACTCGGTTACGCCGTCGGCGCAACGCTCACTTTACTCTTTTTCGGCGTTTTTTACGCCCTTTTCAGTACCCTTGCCCCCCGTGAACATTACGCCTTTGCAAAAATAGCGCAATATTTCCCCGCTTTAGAAGTTATCGGGCGAATCGACCTACTGTTTATCTATCTTCTCACCGTCGTCTTGTTTTTCTATACCTGTCTGCCCATACACTACGCTACGGGCTGTGTCGCGAAAATATTCGGGCTGCAACGCCGCACGTGGATTTCCGCCGTCATCAATCTTTCCCTTTTTCTGTTCGCCTTATTTTGCAACCGCTTTTACAACGCCTTTTACGCCGTAATTTCTAACCGCCTTGCCCCCGTTTTTTGGATTGTAGCGGACATGCTCCCCCTGCTTTTACTCTTTTTGCCCACAAACGGAAAGCCAAAACCCCTATCGCAAAAAGAAAAATCGTCTACGAACAATTCCCTAAAAAAACAGCAAAAGGAGGGCGCAAATGCATAACGTCCACACACGCAATACGGTGCGCTATTATATCCTGATCGTCCTTGTCCTTGCCTTTTTATTCTTTTCCAACGATTTTGGTCTGACCGACGTGCAAAAAACGGCTATCGTCATGGCGGTTGGTATCGATCGCGAGGACGACGAATTTATTTTAACGTCGCAAATCGCCGTACCGCAATCGTCCAAACAGGGCAACGCAACGCAGGCGGTACAGCTCGTCAGCCGCGGTAAAACGGTCGCCGAGGCATTTGAAGAAATCAACGCGAAAACGGGGTGGTATCCCAAACTCGTCTTTTGCAAACTGATTATCTTGGGCAAAAAAACCGCGGAAAACAACGTTTTTGACGCACTCGATTATTTCCTTTTGGACGAGTATCTTTCCGATGGGTGTCTGGTCGCCACCTGCGATACCCTCGCCAAAGATTTGCTTAATACCACCGCGCTCGTCGATCCGTCCAGCTCCGTGGCGATGACCAAAATTCTGTCCTCGCACGCCCAACGGGTAGGCACCGTCCTCCCCAACACCTTGCGCGAG
>JAZNXZ010000078.1:0-21406 GCA_045594165.1 Candidatus Scatosoma sp. | reverse complement strand
AAAAACACGAAAAAAGGGGCATGCCGTAGGGCATACCCTCATATTTATAATATGCAGAAATATTATAAAAAGGTTTTAGTTCAGAGCAGCAAGCTTTTTCGCCAACTTCGCTTTTCTGTTGTTAGCGTTGTTCTTATGGATAACGCCTTTGGTTACAGCGCCGTCAATAGCGGAAACGGTTTCAGGGAACAACTTAGTAGCTGCTTCCTTGTCACCTGCTTCAACAGCGGTGAGGAACTTCTTGACCTGCGTTTTCAAAGCGGATTTTACTGCTTTGTTTCTCATGGTCTTCTTTTCGATAACCAAAACTCTTTTCTTTGCGGATTTAATATTAGGCATAATGATCTCCTTATTTGTCCATTTTTTTTCTTATTCAACACAAAACTGCGTAGATTATTTTAGCATAATTTTTTTTGAAAGTAAACTGTTTTTCACAGGGAAAATAGGAAAAAGAATAAAAAAATCAAAAAATTTCCCTGTTTTTGGAGGCAAGCGTGAAAATACCCGACGGAGGCATTGCTTTTTTTGATAGCGGAGTGGGCGGATTGACCGTCTTAAACGCCTGTCAAAAGAAATTCTGCAATGAAATTTTTTATTATTACGGTGATAACGAACGAGCGCCTTACGGCAACTTACCGCCCGTTCTAATACGCGATTACGTTAATGAAAGCTTTGCCGTCTTTGAACGTTTACAAGTTAAGGCGGCCGTGCTTGCCTGTAATACGGTAACGGCACTTTGTATAGACGATTTACGCGCGCGATATTCTTTTCCTATTATTGGTGCTGAACCTGCAATCGTGAGTGCGGCAAAAAAGGGGGGAGAAGTTTTTGTTTTGACGACGCGCGCCACGTTCAATAGCGCGCGCTTTCGGTTGCTTTGCGATAAAGTACGCCGAAAATATCCGCAGAGCCGTTTAACGCTGTTTTCCTGCGACGGGTTGGCTGGGGGGATAGAAGAACATTGCGCGGACACTTTTTACGATTTTACCCGTTTTCTGCCTATCGGAACGCCCAACGCCGTCGTGCTTGGTTGCACGCATTACGTATATATTAAGGATGCCATCCGCGATTTCTACGGCTGTGAAGTCTTTGACGGCAACGAGGGCATTGCGCAGCGTTTGCAATCAGAAATAGAAAGAAATAATAGGGCGAAAAATGCTGAAAAAGGGCTGGTTTTGGAAAAAAGTAGGGACGGACGACCACTTAATCAAAAGAGTAGGGGATTGATGGGGATTTTTGACCACTTTTGCATCAAAAATAAGAAAGAAAAGGAAAAAATGGAAAAAGCGAACAAATGTTCGCGTAAAAAAACCTCGAAAAGCCTTATAATCAAAGGGGTTGCGCCCAAAAATCAAATTTTCTTTTTAGGTAGCGGAGCATTAAAAAACAAACAATTTTACGAACGTATGTTTGGTTTTTAACGTGGAAGTGGTTACAGCAAAACGGTAAAGGGTATTTTGTGGTTAAAAAACCCAAAAAAAATTAAAAAAATAGGAAAAATTTTTCAAAAAATACTTGACAATGGTTAAAAGTGGTTGTATAATATAGTCATACCAACAGTTACCCTTGGGTAAGGTCTGAGAAAAAGAAAGGAGGAAACGTCTATGTTCAAAGGCTTGGTCGAACACCAGTTGGATGATAAAAACAGATTGCGTATTCCTTCCAAATTCAAGAAGGAACTTACCGGGGAAAACGGGGAGCGTACGTACAGCTTTTTCCGTGGTATGAACCGCTGCATTTGCGTAATGGCAGACGAGGACTTGGACGATATGCTGTCGTCGATTTCCGAGGAGGCTGTTTCGGAGGCAAACCAAGCCTCGGCGCTTTTGTTCAGCAGTATTTTCTCGGCGGAAGAGGACGCGCAAGGCAGGGTGGTTTTACCGTCTATCTTAAAACGCATGGCGGGTATCCAAAAGAACGTTATCACGTTAGGGCGCGGCAACCGTTTGGAAATTTGGGCGGAAGAAAAATATTACGAATATATCGAGGGTGTCGATTACGATACGGAACTTAAAAAACTGGGGATATAAAGATGCTTGAATTTTCACATAAACCCGTCATGTTAGAAGAGTGCATGGAAGGGTTAAATCTGAAAGAGGGCGGAATTTATTTCGACGGAACAGTTGGCGGAGGCGGACATTCGTACGAGATATTGAAAAGAACGTCACCCAGCGGCAGATTGATTGCAACCGACCTTGACGACGAGGCGATTGCAGCGGCGACAAATCGATTGAAAGAATTCGACGGCAGATTTTCAATATATAAATCAAACTATAAAGATTTTGAAGAAGTATTTGAAAAAGCTGGGATAGATAAAATAGACGGCGCGTTGCTTGATTTTGGAATATCTTCTCATCAAATCGACGACGAGGAACGCGGGTTTAGTTACAAAATGGCGGATGCGCCTTTGGATATGCGTATGGATACGACGGCGTATCTTACAGCCGAAATTGTCGTCAATACGTATTCCGAAGAACAGCTTGTCAAAATTTTGAAAAACTACGGCGAAGAAACGTTTGCCAAACAAATTGTAAAAAACATTATTAAATATAGAGAAAAACAACCGTTAAAAACGTCGGGGGAACTTTCCGAAATTATTCGGAACAGCATCCCTGCAAAATTCAGATTCGGCGCACCTTGCGAAAGAAAGACTTTTCAGGCGCTTAGAATTGAGGTAAACGGTGAACTCGACGGATTGAGCAATTTGGTGCTGAAACTGACGAGAAGATTAAAAAAAGGCGGCAGGATTGCAATTCTCACCTTCCACTCGTTGGAGGATAGAATTGTAAAAGAGGTATTCAAAACCTTAGAAAACCCCTGCACGTGTCCTGGGAATTTCCCCGTATGCGTGTGTGGAAAAAAACCGGAAATCAAAATCGTTACTAAAAAGCCGATTACGGCAAGCTGTAACGAGCTGGAAGATAATTCCAGAAGTAAATGCGCAAAATTGAGAGTGGCGGAACGGCTCTAACGTAAACGTCCGCAAATGATAAGAGATTAGGGAAACGGTAGAAATACGAAAACGGAGGATAGCACCATGGAATTGGTTCGCGAATATCAAAGAACAGACTTGACGAACGCGGAAGCGCAAAAACATAACGCACAAATCAGAGAACGTTATAATAGATTGTTGAGTGCGGAAGCAGACCAGCTTGCCTCCGAAACGTATGCGCAAACGCCCGTTCAAGAAGTTCGCGCGTCCGTTCTCGCTCCCGAAGCACCCGCATACGTATCGCCGATAACGGAAAATACGCCCGTTTTGGAACAAGAACCCCAAGTAACGGAATTTGTACGCGAAGAGGTGGCTTCTGCCGTATTTACAACGGAAAAATTTGATAATTTGCAGCAGTTTGGCAATGCAAACGTAGCGGAGGCGATTGCGCCCACGTACGTTGCGCCCGTTTTCCAAAGTGCAACGGCTGCCGCTGTAGAGGTAGAACATTATTCTCTTTCGGCTTTTGCCAAGAAAGTGATTGCAGGCGTAGGCGCGGCAATGATTGCTATGGTATCGTTAATCGGTGTTAATACGCAAATTATCAACAACAAAAAAATGCAGCTTCGCCGTTTGGAGCAGCGTCAATCGGAACTTGTTAATGAAAACGCACGTTTGCAAGAAGAAATTGAAATTGCGACGTCGGAAGAAACCATTCGCGCTTGGGCACAACAACAAATTCAGGGAAATTAAGGTAAAAAATAGGAGATAAATCTTATCAAACGAGCAAATCACGAATATTCGGTAACGATTTTACGAAAGAGGTTACTCGCCATCAGCTTGGCGGTAACCTTTCTTTTTTTCTTTTTAATCGGGCGTTTTTTTTACGTGCAGGTGGTTTGGAGCGGAGAATTGAATTATCGTGCGTTAGATCAATGGACGAGGGAATTGCCCATTGTGGCAGAGCGCGGTAAAATTTATGACCGTAACGGCGTCGTACTTGCGGATAACACGACGGCGTATACGGTATTTGCGCGTTCTAACGCCGTAAAAGACAAAGAAAAGACGGCGGCGTTGCTTGCAAATGCATTGGACGCAGACGAACAAGCGATTTATGAAAAATTAACCAAAAAAAAGGCGTCGGAAATTACGATAGCCAAAAAAGTGGATAAGGCAAAGATCGAAAAATTATCGACGCTATCTCTTGACGGCGTATATTTTTCCAGGGATAACGTGCGGTATTATCCCAAGGACGATGCGCTTTGTCAGGTGTTGGGGTTTACGTCGGTGGATAACGTCGGTACGACGGGCGTGGAAAAATATTACAATGAATATCTCTCGGGCAAAGACGGCGAATTATTATACGAAACGGATTTGGTTGGGATTGAGGTGAAAGACAGCGTTGCGACCTATCTGCCTGCGGAAAACGGATATAACGTACAGCTTACCATCGATTATGCGATACAAGAATTGGCGGAAAGCGCGTTGGAAAAAGTCTTTGCAACCTATTCGCCTACGTCGGCGGAGTGCATTGTTTTGGACGTCAATACCTTTGAAGTATTGGCACTGGCAAACTATCCGTCGTATAGCTTAAACGAAATTCCGCGTAACGATACGGAGCTTTTGAACGAATTGACGAGAAACCGTCTGGTTTGCGATATTTACGAGCCGGGTTCTACTTTCAAAATCATCACGTCCGCCATCAATTTGGAAGAATATGCGCGCGGAAACCGCAAGGCGTTTTCCCCGAAATACGTGTTTAACAGTTCTCGGACGCGCTTTGTGGACGGTACGACGGTAAAATGTTGGAGTAATCATGCCAACGGCAAACACAGCAATCAAACGCTTGCCGAGGCGTTGAACACCAGTTGCAACCCCTGTTTTACGGACATGGCTTTATCGTTGGGCAAGGAAACCTTTTATCAGTATTTGTCGGCGTTTGGATTTGGGCAAAAGACAGGGATCGATTACGGGGGCGAGGCGTACGGTTTGCTAATGCCCAAAGAGGCGGTAAGAAATTGCGACCTCGCACGTATCGGTTTTGGGCAGACGATTGCCGTTTCGGGGATACAGCTTGCCTGTGCGACGGCGTCAGCGATCAACGGCGGATATTATTACGAACCGAGGTTGGTAAAGCGCATTTACGCCGACGACGGGTACGTGTTGACGGAAAACAAAGCGATTTTGCAAAACAGAACGGTTAGTGAAAAGACGTCTGCATTACTTGCCGGTATGCTGGAAGGGGTTGTCAGGGACGGCAGCGGTAAAAAGGCGTACTTGGAAGGGTATAGAATCGGCGGTAAAACGGGAACGGCGCAAAAATTTGAAAATGGACATATTGCCGTTGGGAAATACGTTTCTTCATTTGTGGGATTTTTCCCTGCTAATAAGCCGCAATATCTCACGCTCGTAATCGTGGACGAACCGCAAGGTGCGTATTATGGGAGCGTCGTTGCCGCGCCCTGCGCCCGTGAAATTTTTGAGGGAATTATTTCGTTGAAAAACATACACCCGCAAGAGAAAGAATAGAATAAAGTATCGGTGTATTTTTTACAGAAAGGGGGGATACGGTATGCGATTAACGAAATTGATAGAAAGTGTGGAATGTCGGGTGATCGATGGGGAAACCGATTGCGAAAGAGAAATTATTTCGCTATGTATTGACAGCAGAAAAAAAACGGTGGGCGGTTTGTTTTTTTGTCTGTCAGGGGAAAATGCGGATGGGCATGAACACGTTGCCGAAGCGGTAAAAAACGGGGCGGTAGCAATCGTGTGTGAACGCCCTGTGTCTATCAACGTACCGCAAATTATCGTGGATAACGTCCGAAAAAGCATGGGGATAATCGCAGGCGTGTTCTATGGAAACGCCGCGCAAAAAATGCGGATAATCGGCATTACGGGTACGAACGGTAAAACAACGACCGCGTATATGCTTGCCGAGATTTTGAAAAAAGCAGGGAAAAAAGTGGGGATAATCGGCACGCTCGGCGTTTCGTACGGGCGAAAAAATTTGCCACCGACGCTCACCACGCCTGACCCGATTGAATTGCATCAAATTTTTGCCGATATGTACCTTTGCGGAACGGAATACGTCGTGATGGAAGTATCCGCGCATGCTTTATATTACCAAAAAACGGATGGTATTTCTTTTGCCGCGACCGTTTTTACCAACTTCACCCAAGACCACCTGGATTTTTTCAAGGACATGACTGCTTATAAAAATGCAAAATTTCGTCTTTTTCAGCAAAACACCCCATCCGTGGCTGTGTTGAACGGCGATGACGGCGTTGGTAGAGAATTGGGTAAGATTTGCGAAAAGCAGGGGATAAAGACGGTTTTTTATGGCTTAAATACGCCTGTGGACGCGTTTGCAATCGTTACGGACGAAACCTTGCGAGGGACGGAATGTATGCTCAATATCAACGACGAGCTTTGCCGCGTTTCGCTGACGATGGCAGGACGACATAACGTTTATAATGCGCTTGCCGCGGCGGTTTGCGCGATGGAATTGGGGATAGAAACGCAGGCGATATCCGACGGTTTGGGTGCGATTCGCGGTGTGGAAGGCAGGTTGCAATGGGTAGGCGGTTATAACGGCGGTGAAATCTACGTCGATTTTGCGCACACACCAGACGGTTTGGAAAATTCTTTGGACGCACTTAAAACGCATTGTCGGGGAAGGTTGATTTGCCTGTTTGGCTGTGGGGGCAACCGTGATAAGACCAAACGCCCGATTATGGGGGAAACAGCGGCGAAAAAAGCGGATTTTTGTATTTTGACGTCCGATAATCCGCGTTATGAAGATCCGCTAGATATTATTGTGGATATCGAAAGGGGATACCGACGATTTTCTCCGCGATATGTGATTATTCCCGATCGAAAGCGCGCGCTCGATTATGCGTTGGACTTTTTACAAAAGGGTGACGTGTTGCTCGTTGCCGGAAAAGGGGGCGAACGCTATCAGGAAATCATGGGTATAAAATATGCTTTTAACGACCACGATAGTATTATCGAATTGTTGGAACAAAAAGGAAAAACGCCGCTCCTTTAAGGCGTACGTGGAGGAATTATGAAAACGTATCTTTTGGCGGCTATCGTCGCTTTTGGACTGTCATTTGCGTTTTTACTTGTCTTAATTCCCGTTTTACGGCGAATAAAAATCGGGCAAAATATTTTGTCCTACGTTAAGGAACACGAGTCGAAAGGCGGTACGCCCACCATGGGCGGTATCGCTTTTGTTTTGGCTGCGTTTTTGGCTTCGGTATGCTTTATCCGTAAGATAAACCGTGACGCAATCCTTGTGCTGATCGTAGGGCTTTCGTATATGCTCGTGGGGCTTTTGGACGATTTTCTAAAACGCGCACATAAAGAAAATTTAGGCTTGCGCGCATGGCAAAAGTTTCTCTTTCAGCTTGCAATCGCCCTGTTTTGCAGCGTGTACTGTCTGCGCACAGGGGCAACGGAACTGCATATCCCTTTTCTGCACAAAAGTGTCAACATCGGTTGGTGGATATTGCCGCTCTCCGTGTTTGCGTTTGTCGCAACAGTCAACGCAGTCAATTTAACGGACGGTTTGGACGGGCTTGCCGCAGGAACTAGCGTTCCCTTTTTTCTTGCGCTCGCAATCGTTATTCACCTGCAAAGCGGCTTTACGGAGTTATCCACAATTTGTTTTTGTTTGGTGGGGGCGCTTACGGCGTATTTATGTTTCAATCTGCCGCCCGCGTCGGTATTTATGGGGGATACCGGTTCGCTTTCCTTGGGCGGTTTTGCCGCGGCGATTGCGATATTCAGCGGTAATGCGCTCTATATTTTGATTTTAGGGGCTTGTTTCGTTTTTTCGGTCATATCCGTCCTGTTACAGGTAATATATTATAAAAAAACGGGCGGAAAGCGCATCTTTTTGATGGCGCCTGCACATCATCATTTTCAGCAAAAGGGATATTCGGAAACGCGGATATCGTACGCGTATTTTATCATAACGCTATTGTTGGGGACGTTGTGCATAATCACCGCTTTATAAAGGAGAACGTATGTTTCCGAAAAGACAAATATTTCTTGTGTTAGGCTTATCGAAATCAGGGAAAGCTGCCGCGGAATTTTTATTGGAACGCGGTGCAACCGTCTATATCTACGACGATAACACGTCCGAGCGTATTGAACAGATTGCGATTACGTTAGCGGAGCAGGGAGCAAAGAGATTAAAGGCGGAAGAATTGCCGAGAATGCCAGACGTGTGCGACGGGTTGGTGCTTAGCCCCGGTATTCCGATCGATCATCCGACAGCGGTTGCGTTTCGAAGAAACGGTAGGGCGGTCGTTGGGGAAACGGAGCTAGCGGCAAGATATATGCGGTGCCCCGTGTTTGCGGTGACGGGTACAAACGGAAAGACGACGACGGTTTCCATGCTGACGGAAGTGCTGAAAAAGGGCGGATTTTCTGCGGAGGCATGCGGTAATATCGGCGTGCCGATGACAGAGTTTTGCAATCTGCATGCGGACGGTATCGCCGTTGCGGAAATATCCAGTTTTCAAATGGAAACTTTGCAATCGCTTTGTCCGCATATTGCAATCGTGTTAAACGTCAGCGAGGATCATCTCAACCGTCACTACACGATGGAAAATTATATCTTCTTAAAGGCAAAACTGCTAAAAAATATGTCCGAAACGGAGTTCGCAATCTTAAATTACGACGACCCGATTGTACGCAGTTTTGCCGAGAAAACCAAGGCAAAAGTTCTGTATTTTTCGGTAAAAGAACGGGTACGCGGAGCGTATTATGAAAACGGCAATCTCTATTGCGGAAAAGATAAAATAATGTCGGCAGCAGATTTACCCGTCGGCGGCGTACATAATATTCAAAACGCCCTTGCCGTGATTATAGCCGCGAAACTCTCAGGCGTAAAAACGGAAACCATTGCTTTGGCTTTACAAGAATTCAAAGGGGTACGTCACCGCATTGAAACGGTCGCGGAGATTGACGGAGTGGAATACGTCAACGATTCCAAAGGAACGAACGTAGACGCCACCATCAAGGGCGTGGAGGCAATGAAAAAGGACACCGTACTTTTGCTTGGCGGTAAAAATAAAGGTTACGACTACAATAAACTGTTCATAGAATTGAAAAACTCAAAGGTTGTGCACGTGATTTTATACGGCGAAAACCGTTTTGCGCTCTTAAAAGCGGCGCGTGAAGAAAGGTTTGACGATTTTACGCTGTGTGGCGGTGGACTTTCGTTTGCGGTGCGCGTTGCCGCGTTGAAAGCGGAGCATGGGCAAACGGTATTGCTAAGCCCTGCCAGCGCAAGCTTTGACGAATTTAGCAGCTATGAAGAAAGGGGTGAAAAATTTGCGGAAATCGTCAGATCTCTTACAGAGAGCGAACGTGGAAACGAGCTTCCCGTTGGGGGCGAACTTGAAAACGGAAAAGACACATATACGGCTACGGCGGAAGTCGAATGAGAATACGAAAGAAAAAGGGGACGTAAGCATTTTAATTTTAACGGCGTGTTTGGCGGCGTTTGGGGTGCTTTCTATCTATTCTGCCAGCCGTTACGTTGCAATGACGCAATACGGCGACGAATTGTATTTCGTGAAAAAACAACTGCTTGGTTTTGTCGTTGGAATGGTGGCAATGTTCTTGTGTGGACGGTTGGATTATCGACGGTTAAAAGGCAAAAAAATACGGTGGTTTCTATATTGTATCCCGATCGTTTTGCTCGCTTTGGTTTTTGTCCCGGGGCTTGGGGTTACCAACTACGGCGCGACGAGATGGATTGGGATTGGCGGCATTACGCTGCAACCGTCGGAACTTGCCAAATACGGATTCGTCGTATTTGCGGCGGCGTATATGTCGGACGATATGGGACGAATGCGGACGTTGAAAGGCGCGTTACCCGTTCTCTTAGCCGGCGGCGTCGTCTGCGTTTTGATTATCATAGAACCGAATATGTCTGTCACCATTTGCGTCGCACTACTGATGCTGGCTATGCTGTATTTGGGCGGAATGAAAATTCGCTATTTCGTGATGCTTTGTATTCCTGCGCTGTTGGCTGTCCCTGCCATGATCATCGCCGAACCCTATCGGCTTTCCCGTCTGAGTGCGTTTCTTGATCCGTGGGAAAATCCGCGTGGGGAAGGTTATCAATTAATACAGTCTTTATATGCGCTTGGCAACGGAGGTTGGTTTGGCACAGGGCTGTTCAAGTCACGGCAAAAGTACCGATTTTTACCTTTCGCGGAGAGCGATTTCATTCTATCGATTATCGGGGAAGAATTCGGTTTTTTCGGGATAACGTTGCTTTTTATCCTCTGCGGATTGCTCGTATGGCGCGGGATATTGGTTGCGCGCCGTGCGGATAGCTTTTTTGCTTTTTTCCTCGCGTCGGGGATCACGCTTGTTTACGGGATACAAACGGTCATTAATGCGCTCGTGGTCAGCGGAAGTATTCCGCCGACGGGGTTGCCGTTGCCGCTGATCAGTTCGGGAAATACTTCGCTCATTATTACCATGTCGTCTATGGGCGTGCTATATGCGATTTCCAGGCAGAGCAAGAAAGGGAAAGGGCGTTAAGCGTGTCAAACACACAAAAAACGAGTGCTTTTTCATAAGATAAAGCAAAGGCAAAGGAGCTTTATCGTATGGATAAATATGTTATAAACGGCGGAGAAAAACTCTGCGGCAGTATTGAGATACAATCGGCAAAAAATACGGTATTGCCGCTTTTGGCGGCGTCCATTCTCACGGACGAACCGGTGAAGATACGCGGCGTTCCAATGATCAACGACGTAGAGAGTATGTTGCATATACTCAGCGAAGTCGGTTGCAATATTGGACGGAAAAAGGACTGTGCAACCATTGACAGTTCTAATGCGGTATCCCATGAAATTCCTACGCGGCTCACCAAAGAGCTGCGTTCTTCCGTTTTTATGCTCGGTCCGCTTTTGTCGCGCTTTCACCGCGCGAAAATTTCCTATCCCGGCGGTTGTGATATCGGCTTGCGCCCGATCGATTTGCATTTATCGGGTTTGAAACGCCTTGGTGTCGAAATTGTGGAAAAGGACGGATATATCCATTGTGAAACAGAAAAACTGATAGGGGCGGAGATTTTGCTCGATTGCCCAAGCGTGGGTGCAACCGAAAACATCATGCTCGCCGCCGTGAAAGCGGAAGGGGTTACGGTGATTAGAAATGCGGCGAAAGAACCGGAAATCGTCGATTTGCAACGTTTCTTAAACGCGATGGGGGCAAAGGTGTTTGGAGCAGGCGGCGACACGATTGCGATTGAGGGTGTAAAACGCCTGCACGGCGTCGATTACGTGCCGATTGGCGATCGGATAGAGGCCGGTACGTATCTAATTGCGGTCGCCTCTTGCGGTGGGGAAATCGAAACGAAAGGCGTTCCACCGGAAAATATTGCGGCACTTTTACATAAATTGCGTGAAAACGGTTGCAAAATCTATGCAAATAATGATAAAATAATATTAACGAGTAACGGACAGCTCCATTCGGTGGATATTGTGGAAACGATGCCTTTCCCCGGTTTTCCCACCGATTTACAGGCACAATACACGGCGCTTTGTACGACGGTAAAGGGTTCGACGCTCGTGGTCGAAAATCTTTTTGAAACGAGATACCGCTATGCGGCGGAGCTCAAACGCATGGGTGCGGATATTACGGTGCGCGGCAGAACGGCGTTTGTGCGCGGCGTGGAAAAGCTACACGGCGCGTGCGTAACGGCAGGGGATTTGCGCGGCGGTGCGGCGCTCGTGTTGGCTGCGCTCAAAGCGGAAGGGCAAAGCACGGTGGTGGAGCTTTCATATATCGATAGGGGCTATGCCGATTTTGAAGGGAAACTTAGGAAATTGGGTGCAAAAATTCGCCGTGTGCGGATATAAATATAAAACGGTTGGATAACACACGAAAAGATAGACAAACAGCAAAAGAGGAAAGAATTATGCGTAGAAAATTATTGATTATTATATTGACGGTGGCGTTGTTCGTTGGGGCGACGTTCCTTGGCGTCAGCGCGACCTTCCGCGTAGACGCTGTTACGCTCAATTCTTCTGAAATTTCGCAACCTGCCAAGGCGGAGGCGGAAGAGCTATTACAACGTTTGGAAGAGGTCTACGTCGACGAAAGTATATTTAACGTAAAACAATCGGATGCGGACGCCGTGATGTCGGAATTTCCCTATTTCCGTATCACCTCTTTTCAACGTTCCTATCCAAATCGCGTTGTTATCGATATTGCCGAGGGCGAGGAAGTGTACGCATTAGAAAAAGCCGACGTGACTGAGGAATATTACATTCTCAACAGCGAGGGTACAGTGCTTGGCGTGCGGACGGATTCCAACAACCGTTTGGACGGAGAGCGTAACGTTGTATTAAAAAATTACACGTGCCATGGGGAAAAGGGCGGAAAGCTTACGGGGGATACCGCGCTTGCGCCCACGCTGACGGTGTGCTCGGCGATTATACAAAGATTGAACGGTATTCGCGGTAACGTGTGCTCCGTGACGGTGTTTGCGCGGACGAATACGAACGACGGACTTGTGCTTGCATTACAAATGCAAGAAGAGGTTGAGATTTATATACAGGACGCAGAAAATCTTACGGCGGAAAAAGCGGAAAAAGCGTTGGATGCGTACCTTGATTTATCCATCGGAGATCGCATGAGTGGCAATTTGTGGATATATAAAAATATCGACGGCGAAGTGACGGCTAAATACTTTCCCGAAGGCGGTTTGCCCGTTTAAGCGCTTAAAAAAATGATTTAGAGAAAAAACACGCAAAAAAATGCGTGTTTTTTTGTGCTTTTTTTTGTCAGCCCATTGACATTTCACAATAAATAGTATATAATGTATGATAATGACACAATATTTTGTGTTTTTGTATAAGGAGCAGAAACAATGCGAAATGAAAGCGTTGCGATATTGGATATACGATCGAACGAAGTATGCTTTTCGCTCGGGGCGAAAGGGGTAAACGGTACGTTTGTCATCTCTAATACGCATACGGAACGTTACGAAGGCTTTTCGTGCAGCGGTTTTTTGGATGAGCAGTCTTTGCGAAAGGCGGTAAACGATTCCGTAAATGCCGTTCGGAAAAATTACGGGGGAATGATTAACGTTGTCTACGTAGGCGTGCCGTCGGCATTTGTTACTGTGGTGACGAAAGGGCATACCGTTTCCTTTTCTTCCAAACGCAGAGTTTCTTCGGCGGACATTGATTATCTGTACGAGAGCGGTTGGAACGAGTTGGCGATCGGCGGTCGTTGCATTCGCCGTTCAAATATGTATTTTTCCCTTGGCGACAATCGAAAATATTTCTTGGAAGAGGAATTAAAAGGTACGGCAACAACTTCGTTGCAGGGCGGACTTTGTTACTATTGCGTGTCTGAAAAATTTTATCAAACGATTGCGTCGATTATCAATGAATTGGGGATAGAAGATGTGAAATTTATTCCCTCGACGTTGGCGCAGGCGTTGTATTTGATGCCCGATAAAAAACGGGAAGGGTACGCGTTTTTACTAGACGTCGGCTTTTTGACCAGCTCCATCAGCGTGGTATACGGCAACGGTATCGTACACGAAGAAACGTTTGATTTCGGCGTGGGTACGGTGCTCGTGGATTTGATGGAAGAGTTGCACGTCGATCTTGCAACGGCGGAAGAGATTTTATCTTCGGCAAACATATCGGGCGGATTTGTGCCCAATAACTTGGTTTGGAGCAGCGATTTTAATAATGCGCAATTCCCTGTGCACCGTCTTAACGACGTGATTAAGAGCAGTTTGGATTCCCTTTGCGAACAAATCGATTCGTTTTTTGCTACGCATTATAAAGATAAAAAAACGTCGGGATTATCCGTTAATCCCATTGGTTTGACTGGGGAAGGTATCAGTGCGATAAAGGGGAGTAAGGAACATATTTCCAAGCGGATCAGCCGCTTGACCGAGGTTCTTGTTCCGGACTTACCTTATTTTGATAAACCGGCCTTTTCTTCCCGGATTGCCTTGCTGAGCACGGCGATTACGGACGGGGAAAAACGCGGTTGGTGGAGAAGAATTTTTAACGGTTTCGGAGGAAAAAACAAATGATGGATAACTACGAAAACAACTTTAATAATTACGGCGGATACGGTTATTCGGAGCAGCCTGCGCAGCCTGCAGGCGATACGGGTATGAATAATCTTTCCGGCGTTGCGAAAATCAAGGTGATCGGCGTCGGCGGTGCAGGAAACAATGCGGTGGACAGATTGATTGAATCGGGCTTGACCAGCGCGGAATATATCGTCGTCAATACGGATAATCAGGCACTTGCACGTTCAAAGGCGTCTAAACGTATTCAAATCGGCGTACAGCTCACGAAAGGCTTGGGTGCAGGCGCAGATCCGTCCGTTGGTAAAGCGGCGGCAGAAGAAAGTAAAGAGGCGTTGCAAGAGGTTTTGAAAGATACCGACTTGCTTTTCATCACGGCAGGTATGGGCGGTGGCACGGGTACGGGTGCCGCTCCGATTATTGCAAAGATGGCAAAGGATATGAAAATACTTACCGTTGCGGTGGTAACGTTGCCCTTCTCGTTCGAGGCGAAACGCAGAATGGACAATGCCCTTGTCGGGATTGAAGAATTGAAAAAATCGGTGGATTCCATCATCACGATTCCCAACGATAAAATCCGTCAGGTCGTACCCAAAAATACGTCTTTCCCCGAGGCTTTGAAAGTAGCGGACGAAGTGCTCCGTCAAGGTATTCGCGGTATTGCGGAATTGATCGTGAAACCGTCGCTGATCAATCTCGATTTTGCGGACGTAAAAACGACGTTGAAAGGGCGCGGTCTTGCGCACATGGGTATCGGCGTAGCAAAAGGGGAAAAGAGAATTTTCGACGCAGTGCGTTGCGCTGTGGGCAGTCCTTTGCTCAACACGACGATCGAGGGGGCTAGTTCGGTTATCCTCAACGTAATCGGCGGTAAAGATCTCTCTTTGGACGAAGTCGTTACGGCTGCCGATCTCGTAAAAGGCGTCATTGATTATTCGGCAAACGTGATTTTCGGCGCGTGTATCGACGAAAACATGTCCGACGAAGTGGAAGTCGTTATCATTGCAACCGGCTTTAACGGCGCGCAAAACGGTACGGGTTTTGACAGCGCAAACGAGGCTTTGCGACAGGCGACTTTGCTTTCTCAAAAGCTTGAAAATGCACAAGAAATGGGCGGCAACATGCTGTTTGGGCAACAGCCTACCTATGGGGAACAGGCTTACGGATACGCGCAACCGATTGCACAGCAACAACCTGCGCAACCTTACGCGCAACCCTATGCACAACCGATGCAGCCGCTCAATTACGGACAAACGCCGTATGCGCAACCGATACAGCCGCCTGCAGAGCCGATAAATTCCGTTTTCGAACCGGACGACCCGATTCCCGAGGCAAAGGAAGAGGGGGATGAAAAACCCGACCGTAAACACCGTCCCAGATTTGTGGATTTCTTTATGAAAAAGAAGAAAAAAGACTAAGAGAATATTGATACCTAAAAAACCTTGGAATTTACAAGATTCCAAGGTTTTCTTATTGTGCGCGATTGAATTAAAAAGGGGAAAGAGCACCCATATACGCTACGGATGCCCTTTCGAGGAAGAATAAATCAGATATGAGGATAAACATGTTCAAAACGGTCTTATTTATCGAAAAACCGTATAAAAAGCAATCGTTCAATCGATATTTTCAATTATTATAGCATGTTTGACCTTGATAAGCAACTAAAATAGTATCGGAATACATAAAACAGATATAAGAATTTATTATATTACGCATAATAAAACGTTATAGAAAATACAATGGTTATATGCGGTTAAAAGGATTAAATTCGGTTAAAAAAGTATATTTTATAGGGATCGGTGGCATCAGCATGAGCGCCTTGGCGCAATGCTTATTTGCGTACGGCTACGACGTGTCGGGCAGTGATGGGGTGTGCAGCGAACAAACGGAAAATTTGGTGGCAAAAGGGATTAAGGTATACGTCGGCATTGACGGGAACAGAATGGAATTATCCCTTGCGGACGTTGTGGTGTTTACAGACGCGATTCCCTTAGAACACGCGGAATTGCAACGGGCGATTGCCATGAAAAAAAAGGTGTATGCGCGCGCAGATTTTTTGGCTTTGCTGTGTAAAGAATTTTCCAACGTAATTGCCGTTGCCGGCAGTCACGGAAAGACGACGTGTACGTCAATGATTGCACATATTTTGAAAGGGTTGTCCTTGCCGTTTACGGCGCATATCGGCGGCGAAGACGCGTCCTTTGGCAACTTTTATACGGACGGAAAAGAGTATTTTGTCACCGAGGCATGTGAGTATAAAAAAAATTTATTGAAGATTCCGTCCAATCGGTCCATTTTGCTGAATATCGACAAAGACCATATGGAGTGTTACGACGGGGAAAAAGATCTGATTGCGTCTTTCCGTCAATATTGCCAGCAGGCGGATACGGCTTTTGTTTGTGCGGATGATAAAAAATGCGAGGAATTAGGCGATTTTCCGTCCTTTGGCATTAAGAACAGCGCGGCGGATTACCGAGCGACGGATTTGCGCGCACACGGCGAAATGTACAATTTTACGGTGGAAGAATACGGTAAGGCGTTGTGCCGCGTCAAATTAGGGGCGATAGGGCGGTGTAACGTGTACAATGCGTTGGCGGCGTTTGCGGTGATGCGTTCGTTTGGGTTCAATGAAAAAGAAATTGTGTCCGGTTTAGAAACGTTTACAGCGATCAAGAGAAGATTTGAAAAAATCGGTTCATATCACGGAGCGAGTTTTATCTGTGATTACGCCCATCACCCTCGGGAAATTCTTTCTACCGTACGGACGGCGCAATGCGTATGCCGCGGAGAATTGTACGTTGTGTTTCAGCCGCATACCTATTCCAGAACCAAATTGCTTATGTCGGAGTTTCTTTCCGTGCTTCGCCCGATAAAAAATTTGATGATTTATAAAACGTATCCGGCAAGGGAAGTATACGACGGCGAGGGGAGCGCGGCGACGCTCTCGCGTGCGGTAGGTAGTTTGTATGCGGAGAACGTGTACGTGCTGAAAATGTGGCTAAAAAAGACGGTAAAAGAAGGGGATATCGTCTTGTTTTTGGGGGCAGGCGATATTTATTATGCCGCGCAATATTTATTAAAAGAACTCCGTTAGGAGTTAATTTTGAAAAGAAAACGGGTAAGAGCAGAGAAAAGAGGAAAAAATCTCTGTTTTGAGCCCGTTTTTTTACTGCCAAACTATTGAAATAAAATAAATTTTATGTTATAATTAAAAAGTATAGGACGAGGAGGTGATTCCTTTGGCGAAACTAGGAAGAAAAGAGAAGAAAACGAAAGATAAAAAGGAATCGAGAATTGTCAATAAAGAGAGCTTTTGCGCGACGGTTGCTTTATTTTCAATCTTATTGTTATTGATTTTATTTACACGGACTCTTATTTTTGGGGAGTTCGGTCTTGTTATACACGGATTTTTAACAGGTGCGTTTGGGTATTTGGCATATCCGTTGGTTGTGGGATTGTTCTACGTTTCCGTGCTTTCCTTATTTGGAAAACGTCTAATTAAAAACAGAAAACTGTTTGCTTGCTGTGCGCTTTTAATTTTTTCGGCGGCACTGATCGTACACGTTGCATTGACCTATTCTTGGTTTGACAAGGACAAGTATCTTACCGCATGTTTCTATGCAGGGGAAACTTTCCCGAAAGCGACGGTATGCGGTTGGGTAGGCGGCGTATTCGTGTATGCCGTGGCGGCGATTACGACCAAAGTCGGGGCTTTAATCGTATACGGTATCGTTACGGCGTTCTTGATGTACGTTTGCATTACGGTAGCAGGAAAACATCCCAAACAAAAACAAGTTTCGGCAGAAAAAGCAAACGAAAATACGGAAAGCGCAGAGATTCCGTTATATAAACAACCTGCGTCGCAGGTGGAACAACCGCAAAACGCACAACCCCAAGTAAATTTTGGTGAAAACGCTTATACGCAGGGCGTAGCTGGCGAGCGTGTGCCTATGCCCGGTTATCAGGCGCCCACAGAAACGCAGACAACCGCACAAGAAGAGATTGCAAACGGATATACGCCTACGGTGGCGCAACGTCCGGGATTTTCCTTGCGTGAGGACGAAAATAGAGAATTTAATAGCAGTAGAGCCTTTTCTCCGTTCGGCATGGCAAACGAACAACCGCAGGAAGAAGAACCGTTGGATTATACTTACGCGAACAGTCGGGAGTTCTTATTTGGCGGTACGCCTGCGGAAAACTATAAACGCAATTTGATTTTCGATCCGAATGCGAGAGTCAATAACAGACCGATAGAGCCGTCCAATCATCCGACGATGGACAGCGCGCCTTCGTACACCAACGCATATCAAAATTCGGTCAACGAAAGCACGCCGACGGCACGTCCCATCAAAATTGTCAGCGATCAATCGCAAAATACTTATGACAACCGTTTCGAGGGCTATTCTCAGCAAGTAGCGACACCGCCCCCGGTAGTGCAGGCATCGCCCAGAACGGAAATGCCTTACGTGCAAGATTTCAATCCGTATACGCCTGCGGCAGACGAAAGGGATAGCGGTGACGCTTACAGACTTTCCGAGCCGACGGAATTGCGTTCTTATTCCGAAAACGAGCGGACGGAAGACGTCACGCCGATAGAAACTACGCGTGGGGAAGAATTAGACCGCGGCAGAGGCGACGGATACAGACGCCACGATTATATGGATTTGTTCTCTACGGACAACCCCAACGTGTTTGGCGGCGAAGAGGAAACGCTCCTGGATAGAGCGATGGAAGAGGGCAGAATCGATCGGGATATTAGCGAACGCACGTTTGACCGTAATACTTCGTCTTTTGACGATACGCGGGATTCCCGTTTGAATACTTACGACGAAACGCCTCGCGATAACAACGGCTTGAATCTGTTAGACGATGATAACGACGCATATTCCTTGCGTTCGGATTACGGAACGTTGCGCGGTGTAAACGAGGATGCGAACGACGTTTACACGAACGGTTTCGGTAGAGATAGCGGCGAAACGCGCGGCAGAGATTACGAAGAGGATTTCGTGGAAAATTCTCGCGGTGTAACGCCGCCTATGGATCGTGCTATCGAGCGTAGCGTCGAAATTACGCCGCCTGAACCCGAGCCTGCAGTAATGCCCAAGCTGACGGAAAGCGTGCCTGTGCCGCCTCCGCCCAAGCCTCGTATTATCCGCCCTTACGTGCGCGTGCCTCTGGACGATTTTGACTGTCGTGACGTACAGCCTACGGCAAACGACGCAGAGGTGGAAGAAACCAAACAAAATATTATTGCGACTTTGGCGGAATTCCGTGTCAACGGCGCGGAAATTGCGTCCGTTACGTTCGGTCCTACGGTTACGCGCTATAACGTGGCGATTCCTCGCAGCATTTCCCCGAAAAAGGTAGTTGCGCTCGACCAGTCGATTGCAATCAGTTTGCACTCTAGCGGCGTTAACGTATATCCTAACTACGAGGACGGCGTTGTTAGTATCGAAGTGCCCAACAAAGAAAGACAATTCGTGCAGCTTGGTTGCATGCTGTCGGGGGATACGTTCGTCAATGCAAAACCGTCTTCGCTCATGTTCACCATGGGTAAGGACGTAGCAAATCGTAAGGTTTACGGCGATATCAGTAAAATGATTCACTTGCTCGTTGCAGGTTCGTCCGGTTCGGGTAAGAGCGTGTTCTTGGGTTCGTTGATTATCAGTTTGATTTATAAATATTCGCCCGAAGAATTGCGTTTGATTTTGATTGACCCAAAGATGACGGAGTTCGTTTTATACAACGGCTTGCCCCATTTGATGATCAACGAAATTATTACCGATGCAAACAAAGCGGTGCAGAGTTTGAACTGGGCAATCGGGGAAATGAACCGCCGTTATCAGTTGTTTGAAAAAATGTCCCGTTCTGGCACGTACGTGGTCAATCTCGACCAGTACAACGCGCAGGTGGAAAAAGCGGAACGGTTGCCCAAGATCGTCATCATCATTGACGAGCTTGCCGATTTGATGTTGGCGGCAAAGAAAGAGATGGAAGACAGAATCCAAAATCTTACCCAAAAAGCGCGTGCTGCCGGCATTCATTTGATCGTAGCCACGCAAAGACCGTCTACCGACGTTATCACGGGCGTTATCAAGAGTAACTTGCCTACGCGTGTTGCCTTCTACGTAGCAACCGACGTGGATAGCCGTGTTATTCTCGACCAAACGGGCGCACAGAAATTGCTCGGTAAAGGTGACTTCTTGTATACCATGCCCGGGCTTGCTGCTCCCGTACGTGTACAGAGTGCGTTTATTTCGCCCGAAGATTCACAGCGTATCGTGAATTTTATCAAGAATAATAACGAGGCGTATTACGACGAAGAGGCGACGGCGTTTATTAATTCGCGCGGTGGGTACGCAGGCGATCCTTCCGATGCAAGCGGCGGCGAGAAAGGCGGCGCAGTAGACCCCATCTATATCGAGGCACTCAAATACGTGATTTTGAGCGGTAGCGCGTCCATTTCCATGATTCAGCGTAAATGCTCGACGGGGTATAGCCGCGCTGGGAAAATTATCGAATGGATGGAAGACATGGGCTACATTTCGCCGTTTGACGGCGCGAAAGCAAGAAAAGTTCTCATTACCAAAGAAGAATTTGAGAGCAAATACGGCCCGTTGTAAATCTTTTAATAAAACGACACAAGAATTTTCAAAAACAGGCATACTATTGTCATATTAAGTATGGTATGCTAACAACGAAAAGGATAAGCAAACTATGTTATCGAAAAAGAAATTCGGTGTAATATCGCTTGGCTGTGATAAAAACCGTGTGGATACCGAAAAAATGCTCGGGTTAATAAAAGCGAAAGGATATACGTTGACGGATGACGTTTCGGCGGCGCATATTCTTATCGTCAATACCTGTGCGTTTTTGGAAAGCGCGCGGCAAGAGGCGATAGAAACCGTTTTAGAATGTGCACAGCAGAAAACGGACGGCAACTTAGAAAAGTTGGTGGTAACCGGCTGTCTGCCCCAAAAATTTATTGACGAATTATTTGCTCCTTTACAGGAAGTAGACGTCTTTTTGGGAATTAACGATTACGAGCAGTTGTTTGATGCTTTGGAAAAATCCTATGCGCAGAAAGAACGGCAAAATTACGTTGGCAAGGGAACGGACGGATACATACGGGAGCGTGTCTTGACGACGGCGGACCATTTCGCATATTTGAAGATTGCGGACGGATGTTATAACCATTGTACCTATTGCCTTATCCCCAAAATTCGCGGAAAATACCGTTCCTATCCCATAGAAGAGCTGTTAAAGGAAGCGGAAGATTTAGGGGAAACAGCAGAACTGATTGTGGTGGCGCAGGACACGACGCGCTACGGGGAAGATTTATACGGTGAAAACCGTTTTGTCGAGCTTTTGCAACG
>JAZNXZ010000077.1:0-9221 GCA_045594165.1 Candidatus Scatosoma sp. | reverse complement strand
AGCCAAAGCCTTGGCAAAAACAACCCCTATTGCGGCGTCTATCCGCATAAGACGGCGGCTGTGTTATCAGGGCTTGGGTTCGTTGGTAAAAGCGGTTTGTTTTTATCCACCGCATACGGCAGCAAGGTCCGTCTTGCGACGGTGCTTTGTTCTTTGCCTTTGTGCGCGGAATTGCCCGTCATTGAAAACGGTTGCGGCGCGTGTACCGCCTGCCAAAAAGCCTGCCCTGCCGGCGCGATTTTCGGGGAAAAACCGACGACGGACGGCAATCGCAATTTCGATGCAGAAAAATGTTCGCGGTATATGAAAGAGCATTTTCAGGACGTCGGCAGAGGGAGCGTCTGCGGTATCTGTATTAAGGTTTGTCCAAAAAATAAGTTATAATATTTGCGTTATGCAAAAGCACGGATTAAGAAAATCCGTGCTTTATTTTTTATGAAAATTCATTAATTACTTTGGGAAACACTTTCTTCTTCCCAAAAATCCTCAGGGATATTGATAGCAGCGTCCGTTATGTCGTTAATTTTCCACTCGCCGTTTTCTTTTACCATAATCACGCAAACGGTACTACCCTGCGCGCCCACAGGATTGTTATAATACAGATTCCCTTCCGCAATCGCAACGTCTTGTTTTATGCCGATTTTTTCAACGTCTATCCGCATAACGTCCCCAGCCGACATTGAGTCAACGCCCAGCGTAAAGAAATCTCGCATATCAAAATTATAACCGCCCGTTGCCCCGCCGATTAAACCGCCCATGAGATTGAACAGAGCTTCAAATTTCAGACGAGTCTTTCGCTCTAAACAATTCATCACACCGTTCCAATCCCCGTCGTTGTATGCATCGACAAAGATTTCTATACACTCTTCGATTTGTTCTTGTTCCGTTTTAGGTTCTTCTTCTGTTAACAATCCGCACCCCACGAACATACTACACGTCAAACAAATCAATAAAAGTACTACCACCGCGCAACCGCGTTTTATGCTCGCTATCATACCTTACCCTCTTTTTGTAAGCGCTCTGCTTTTACAACAATTCGCTTGTTCTTTGCGTCTACCGATATTATATGCTGTACTATAAACAACGCTACGCCAATGATAAAATATAAATACGCGCCAAATTCCACCGCAAACAATTTTTCAGTGAAATATTGTCCACCTTGCTCCATAAAAGAATTAGCAACCTCTGCCGCCTCTACTATCTGTGCTACGCACAAAACCATGCTGACGACGCAAAAGAAATTTGCCAATTTGAAAGTTTTGGGCTTACTCGTTTTATTCGCGTAATGCGCGATAAAATACGGAATCGTTCTAAAAAATAAACCGAAAGCGGCAAAAACAGCCACTATCATATTCGCCCCGTTGCATGCTACCAACGAATACTTTTTTGTTTTAGGCAATACCACTTCTGTAAAAGAAACTTTCAGTTCTCCTTGCGTCGCCGTCATAATCGGTACAAATTGCATAATCATAAAAAGAATTTGTAAAACGAGTGCCACTAAGTAGCATTTTGTCAGCTTGTTTTTCCAAAAATCAACGCCCGTCTGCTTGTCGTCAAAAACCTCCAATTGTTCATTACCCATTTGTAAATACCTCCATATTTTTTTACATTATATCACACCGTTTGGTGTAAAGTCAATTATTTTACACCGCTTGGTGTAAAATAACAATATGGAAAATAAATTTGTTATCTCTTTCTCGCAAAACTTAAAAGCTTTAATCGGGAATATGTCTATCTCGGAATTTGCAAGGCGAGTGGATATTCCGCAACAAACAATCTCTCGCTATTTATTGTGCCAACGAGAAATCAATTTAACCAATTTGTGTAAAATAGCCGACTATTTTAACGAAGATATCGATTATTTAATCGGTCGGAAAACCTAATGCAATCTTTCCCGTTTTCAAATATTGCACCTGTTTTTTATAAAACAAGGCGTGGAGCTTATCATGCTCCACGCCTTACTTTATTTTTTTCTCATTGCCGTATGCGTTTTACCCACACTTTTTCCGTTTCGCCGTCTTGTACCAGCGACCAAGTACTGCCGCAATGCGAACAAGAGAGTACGCTTTCACCCGTATCCACGCATTTCGTTCCGCATACGGGACAGCGCTTGCTAAAGACTTTATGCGCGCCTGCAAGCTGCATGGTCAGCGACCGCACGAAATCCTCCACCGCGCGGCAGCCAAAATCCCCTTTGTTGGCAAAATTGACAACGCCGTCCGCATCAATGGGATTTCTGGAATACATCGCAAGATAAGCGTCGTCATAACCCTGCGCAATTTTTTCCTTGCGATAGACCTGTGCCAAAGCACCGCCGTTTGCCCCGTCGCCATCGGAAATTTGGATGATAATCTTAGAAATATACCGCCTATCCGTATCGTCTACGCCCTTATCCTTGCCTTTTGAAGAGCTGTTACGCATAAAACTCGTCACTAGGATTTCCCTTTTGTTCAGGGCGCTCACCTCGATCATAAAGCTATCCTTTTGCAAATTCACCTTTTTGCAGATTCTACCGCCGTCTGAAAAGCGCATAATCTCCGGCTTGTCTACAATACGATAACCGTTGCGATACGTCGCGTATAACAACCGCAATATCCCGTTGTCAAACAAGGTGTTTTCCAGGTGTTTTTTATGTCCGCTCATGGCGCAAAACCGCTTGTAAAAGAGATAACACTCCCGATAAGCAGGGTTTTTGGTGAGAATATTCGTGGGCTGTATCGCCCCGGAAATGGGTTTGCCCTGACATTCCCGATACAGCGTACTGTTTTTGAATTTTACCGCTTTTTTCAAAAGTTCTTCCACGCGCTCATAAACGGCAACGATCGGGTTTTCCCCTTCCGCCAAAACGCGTTTATCGTCGGCGTTCTGTGCCGAACGTGCGTGCTCATCCGACATACGAAGTGCGCCTGCCGCCGTCAACCGAGAGCCGAAATACGCCCGAAGATTGCCTAGCGAAGAGGCAAGTTCCGACAGCGTTCCCGACAGATAACGGATAATTTCATCAATCAGCATTTTAATAAAGCGATTTTCGTAAATGGCGTATTCGTCTTCAAAAACCGTCATGTACACCGACTCTGGACGAGGCCCCCTGTCTGAATCCTTCCAAAGCCGCGGCTCTTTCAACGTCAACGCAAAGCCTTCCGAATCCAAACGGCTAGCCGCCTGCACCTTCACGATTTGTTTCAAATATTTTACGTGCAAATGCTCGTTTCCCAAAATCCGTTGGATATAATCTAGCGTTTTTGCAAAATCCTCAATCCAAGAAAGGTCGTCGGCAATATTCAGTTTTCCGTTATCCGCGTCCCGAAACAGCTTTCCGATATCGATACGTTCCCCGTAATCGTTATCCAGCCGTTCGGAAAATTCCGCCAGATATTTAACAACGCTTTTTTCCATACAAGCTTTCCGTTACTCTATCCTCTTAACTCAATTTTTTAATCAACCGGCGAATCATTTTTTCGGTATCCGATAACACGCCTGCGCCGTACAGCTCTTCCACTTTGGTTTGCAACCGCGCAAGACCTTCCCGAACGTAATCTTCAAATCTGCCGTCTAATTTATGTAATACTTTACGGCAGAACATAATATCCAACGCCTCTTCTTTCGTACCGCCAAGTGCTACGAATACGGGCACAAAATTGATAATCTGATTCATAATACGGTTCCCGAAACGAATCTCGAACAGGTCGTAAACAAATTCTGCCAGCTCGTCAAACTTCGCGATATCCGCATCCGTCAAACGGTATTTTTCGGTCGCTTTCGCTGTCTGGAAGAGGTCGGTCAACTGTGTCGGAGAAAGCGCAATCGGCTCGGGCGACGCCTCCGTGGGTATTTTGACGTTTTTATCGTTAAATTCCAACACAACCGCTCTGTCGTAAACCTTGTCGGTGATGGTAAAGGTGGAATCGTCTTTATTTGCCGTACCGATAAACCACGTATTCACAGGCACAACCACCGCGCCGTTGTCCAATTTCGCAGGCGCGCTCTCGGGTTTTATCGCAGGCATAATCGTTACTTTCCAATCTTCCGCAGGGTATTCCATTACGGACAAAAAGTCCGCAAAATAATATTCCACACGCGAAAGGTTCATTTCATCCAGCACCATGATATTAAATTGATTCGGCATATACGACGACTCGTACAGGCGTTTGAGGAAATTCGTTTCCTTGAACACGTAGCTAAAATCGTTGTAAAATCCCAAAAGGTCGGTACGGTCGCGCCACGTCGATTGCACGGGCGCAAAGAACGTTTTACTGCCTACGTATTCGGAAAAATATCTAGGGAGCGAGGATTTACCCGTACCGCTCAACCCCTCCAAAATAATCAAGCGCGAGGTCGCCATACCAGCAATAAAGGAGCGCAACATTTTCAAATCGTAGTACAGCTCACAACGTTCGGATAAAAACGCCTGCAAGCCCTCTGCGATTTGCGGAAGTGTATAATTTTGTTCCGTTTTTGCAGGCGCATCTACTTTTTTATATTGTTTATCAATCGCTTTCAAGCCCGGGAAGATTTCCCCGTTGTTTTCCGTTTGTTGCGTCGCACCGCCTTTTGCTCCACCGCTTACCGCCTGCGTTGTGCCGTCGGAAGTGGTGGTTGCTTTTATACTGGGTTTGAACGCGCGCGAGAGAATTTCAACCGCGAGATAAATCAGCGCAAAACAAACTGCAACAAATGCCAGCGAAATCAAGAAATACGCCCACACCAAGAACATCTGCCATACTTTTGCGTTTCTTATCGCGCACAGGACAAACGCTGCAATCCAACCCAGCACAAAGATTGCTCCGCAAAGAGAAAATACGATTACTTTGCTTTTCTTCGTCGAAAGCTTTTTCTCTAAAACCTCAACGAGTTCTTTACGCAGTATCAACAAGATAACGGGCACCGACGTCGCCATGTAAGAACCGAAAAACGCAAGGAAAACCGTCGTTCTGATATTGATGCGTTTACACCCAAACGTTCCCACAATTTTCAACAGAATATCGCGAATAACGCCGTCAAACAAGGTGTTGTCGTCGATGATAATAATGCCGATAAACCCTAAAAAACTAAGCAATATAAAACTGCCTATCGCCATATACACCGAATCCTTTTTCTTAAAAAACTTCATTCTTTACCTCTTTCACTTTTTTAACGCAGCTGTTACAGCCCTGCAATGCTACGTTTTTTGTATTATATCATTAACTTTTTTCACTGTCAATACGGAAAATTAAAAATTTTTCCAGTTTTTCACAAAAATTTTTTACACAAAAAAACGACATGGATACGATACGTACCATGCCGTTTTACTTTTTTATGCAATTTTATGAAATGGTAATATCCCTAAACCAGACGGTCTGCCCTGCCGTAATGACAAACGAAAATTCCGTACAGGTATCTCCAAACGAAGAAATATCAATCGTAAACGTTTGCCACTCGCCGAGCGTAACACGGTTACCCTCCTGATAATAAATATAACCTGGTTGATCGACTACGTCGGAAAAGTTTTCGTTGGGTTTCAATCGAATCATAAATAAGCAAGTGTTCCCTGCGTTTTCTTCTACGTACGTTGTAAAGGTAATCGTACTTTTATTTGCCACCAACGCCGTATCGATATACACTTTGCCTTGCGAGTTTGCCGTTACCTTGTACGCATTCGCACCTTCTTTCTTCTCTGCCGTCACCGTAACAGCCGACGCCACTTCGCTAAACTCCAAACCGTTTACCACGATTTCTTCGGGTTCTTCACTACCCGTTTCTTCGTCAATCGCAGTTTCACTTACCGCGATATTTTTCACGTATGCGCTATTTCCGCCTGCAACAAAATAAATACCAAATTCCGTACAGACATCCGCGAACTTAGAAATATCGATAACAATCGTTTGCCATTCGCCAATAGCAACCTTACGCTCGCCCGTATAACTTGCGTCAAACCAAAGATAACCGCCGTCCACCCCGGGCATCGTTTCTTGCGTCTGATTGGGTTTTACGCGAATTGCAAATTCTTGCGTTGCAGTGCCGTCCGCATTCGTTGCTTCTTCGGGCAGCAAAATATCAAACGAGACAGTGTTTTTCCCTCTTAACAACTCTACGTTGATATAAATTCTGTTGTAAGACGTTCCCGATACGATATAATAAGCGTTGGTATTTTCGTCGTACGCAACCGCCTCAAAACTACCGTTCGCCGAATTGCTATCACTCTGCACGGTAATGTCCGTACCGTATTGCAAGCCCTCTACGGGAACGGGTTCGGGTTCGGGTTCAAAATAAAACGGGTCGCCGTAATAGCAGATATACCCCGTGCCGATAGAGCCGTCCTCGCCCGATACGGGTATCACCGTACCGCCCAAAAGCGCATGCGCGCCCGCGGGCACAGCCTCTATATATCCACCCGCAATCGTGCCGTCTTCCGTTACCCAATTAAAACGGTCGTACGTCGAAGATTTTTGACCGTATTGGAAACGTACACCCTCGTATACGATACTCACGCTGTTACAATGTTCGTGTCCGACGAAAATCGAATCCACGCCCAACGCTTTCATGCCGTTGAAGATTGCATAATCGTCGTCCCAACCCCCTTTCATCGGTCTGCCAAGATACCCAAAGTCCGTTTCGTCCGCCGTTTCCATGGTATCGAGGTTCAAGGGGTTGTTCAGCGCCGAGTTCGTCGTCAAACCGTCGTATTCGTCATATTTTTGGAATGCCTTTTCAAAAATCGCCTGCTGGATATGATACGCCATCGAAATCTTAACGTCTGCGTCTACCGCATGGATTGCATTGATTTCTTCGGTATACCAATCGATTTGGTCCTGACCAAAGCCTTGGCTCGTTTTCACAACGTTCGTACCTGCCTCGGGAGTCGTCGCGTTACCGTCTTGGTCAATCATTGGTGAACTACAACCGTTAGAGTCCATCATGTAAAACACGCGAAGAAGTTCGCCGTCTTGTTCCAGACCTACCGAATAGTTGCCGTTACCCGTCAAATCGCCCTGTTTGAAAAGGCAATTTTCCGCCGCCTCTAACTGCGCGCACTGCCAGTCAACGCCCATCAAGCTTTCGTTGTCGTGGTTACCGAATACGGGTGCCCAAGGCGTGTTCAGCGTTTCCATAAAGGCAATAAGGCTGGTAAGCAAGTTCCCTTCGGGGTCAAATTTACCGTAAACAACGTCGCCCGTTAAGATAATCAAATCGGGTTGCGTTTCTTCCACTACTTCGCGAATATAGCGATAGCATTGATTTTCCGCAGTATCGCCGTACCATACGACTTGGGTGTCGGAAAGCTGCAATACCACGGGGTCTTTCCCGCTTTCTACTTCCACCACGAAATCTACCAGATTCTCGTTGGTAAGATACGCGCCGCAATCACAGTAATACGCCATGCCGAATTCGCCTTCTGACAGTTCGCCATACGTATGTTCTGCGTACTGTACTTTTTCACCGCAATCACAATTTAACCAGTGCCCCGTTTCATCAAACTGCCACTCGCCGTCCGTAATACAAACGTGTTCGTTGTTTTCGCCACTATCTTCGCCCGAGTTTTCAGACGAATTTTCCGAAGAGATTTCTTCGCTGGAAACTTCTTCGCTAGTTACTTCCGAAGAGATTTCTTCGCTGCTTTCTTCGGAAGAAATTACCTCCGAAGAAGAACTATTTTCCGAACTCTCCGAGCTTTCAGGAACGTTCGGTTCTTCGGGTGTTTCGGATTTATCGGGATTCGTCCCGAGCGGATCTCCGCAATAATAGATATATCCCGTTAAAATAGCGCCGTCTTCCGACGAAATGGGGATTACCGTACCGCCGATAAGCGGCGTACCGCCGGAAGGCGTCGAACTAGCACCTACAATCTCGTTGGTTGATTTTATTATACTGTTATATCTGTCGTACGTCGAAGATTTTTGACCGTATTGGAAGCGTACGCCCTCGTATACGATACTTGCGCTGTTACAATGTTCGTGACCGACGAAAATCGAGTCGGTACCCAGTTCTTTCATTTTCTTGAATACTGCGTTGCCGATATCCCAAGGACCTTTCGTCGTTCTGCCTATGTAGCCAAAGTCCGTATCCTCTTTCGTCGCCAACGTATCCAAGTTCAAAGGATTTTTCAGCTCAGAGTTTGAACCGTCTACAAGCGTGCCGTCATATTCATCGTATTTTTCAAATGCCTTTTGGAAAATGATTTGCTGAATATGGTATGCAAACGAAATCTTTACGTCTGCGTCAAGCGCATGAATCGCTTCGATTTGATCCGTAAACCAAATTACCTGATCGGAGGCAAAACCGGCCGACTCTCTTACTTCGTTTGTACCGGGATCAGGGATTATCGCGTTTCCAGCCTCGTCAGTCATCGGCGAGCTGCAACCGTTGGAGTCCATCATATAGAACACGCGCAGCAGTTTGCCGTCCTGTTCAATCCCGACCGAATAGTTGCCGTTACCCGTCAAATCGCCCTGTTTGAAAAGACAGTTTTCCGCCGCCTCTAATTGCGCACATTGCCAGTCAACGCCCATTAAGGATTCGTTGTCGTGGTTGCCGAATACGGGTGCCCAAGGCACGTTCAAAGATTCCATGCAGGCGATAAGATTCTTTAACAGCGCACCCTGAGGGTCAAATTTACCGTAAACGATATCCCCCGTCAAAATAATCAAATCGGGATCCGTCGCCGCTACCGTTTCGCGAATATAATTGTTGCACATCGTGTCCAAATTGCCCCAATTACAGGTCTGCGTGTCCGAAAGTTGCAACACGACGGGATCTTTTCCACTCTCCACCTCTACGATGAAATCTACCAAATTCTCGTTGGTGAGATACGCGCCGCAATCACAATAATACGCCATGCCGAATTCGCCGTCCGAGAGCGCGCCGTATGTATGCTCTTTTTCCTTGCCGTAAGAAGCTCCGCACGTAGTACACGTCGGCTTTTCCCCACAAATCTCCGCTTCGCCCGAATGGCTGCCGTAGCCTACAAGCTGACCACACGTACATACCAACCAGTGGCCAGATTTATTGGAAACCCAATCGCCGTCTGTAATACAAACGTGTTCGACGATTTCACTGCTCTCTTCTTCCGAGCTTTCTTCCGAAGAGATTTCTTCGCTGCTTATTTCCGACGAAATTTCTTCGCTGCTTACTTCCGACGAAATTTCTTCGCTGCTTACTTCCGACGAAATTTCTTCGCTGCTTACTTCCGACGAAATTTCTTCGCTGCTTACTTCCGACGAAATTTCTTCGCTGCTTACTTCCGA
>JAZNXZ010000076.1:0-6818 GCA_045594165.1 Candidatus Scatosoma sp. | reverse complement strand
GGAGATTTACCTTCACCACCGCCGTGAGGGTGGTCAACAGGGTTCATTACCGAACCTCTTACTTCGGGTCTCAAACCGAGGTATCTTGCCAAGTCGGATCGTAGCCATGTCGTTCTGTGAGCCAAGGAGTTGTTAGTCTCTCTTGTCTTCCTAAGACCGCTTGGCCTCCGACTTGGAGATTTACCTTCACCACCGCCGTGAGGGTGGTCAACAGGGTTCATTACCGAACCTCTTACTTCGGGTCTCAAACCGAGGTATCTTGCCTTACCTGCTTTACCGAGGGATACAAGTTCGTGGTCTACGTTGCCAACCTGACCGATGGTCGCGCGGCACTTCAAGAGCACGTATCTCATTTCGCCACTAGGCATACGAAGGGTTGCATATTTACCTTCAACTGCCATGATTTGCGCGGAGATACCTGCCGAACGAGCGATTTGACCGCCCTTACCAGGGGTAAGCTCAATGTTGTGTACCATCGTACCTACGGGAATATTTTCAAGGGGCAGAGCGTTGCCGACTTTGATATCTGCGTTTACGCCACTCATAACCTTGTCCCCTACGTTCAAACCAACGGGAGCAAGGATATACGATTTTACGCCGTCTGCGTATACGAGCAACGCAATGTGCGCGCTACGGTTGGGGTCGTACTGAATGCTCTGTACCGTTGCGGGGATATCGTCCTTAATTCTCTTAAAGTCGATAATACGGTATTTTCTGCGGTTGCCGCCGCCGATGTGTCTGGTGGTGATGCGACCCGTATTGTTACGACCGCCGCTGTGGCGCTGGTCGTGCATCAAGGATCTTTCGGGCTTAGCACCTTTCGTGAGATCGTCGTTGGTAAGAACCGTTACGAAACGGCGACCTGCCGAGGTGGGTTTATACGATTTAATAGCCATTTTCTTTTATTCCTCCATTAAGTCAAAGAATCGAAGAATTCGATGGACTTGCTGTCCGCTTTCAGCGTAACAATCGCTTTCTTGCGGTCAGGCGTGTAACCCTGATTTCTGCCCATTCTCTTCAATTTGCCCTTGCAGGTAACGGTGTTAACGCTTGCAACCTTAACGCCGAAAATCTTTTCTACTGCCAGTTTGATTTCCGTCTTGTTCGCGTCTTTCTTTACGATAAACGTATATTTCTTATCCGCGATACCGTCGTAACCTTTTTCGGTAAGGACGGGTTTAATGATGATGTCTTCTGCGAACATTAGCCATTTACCTCCTGGAATTTCTCAACCGCTGCCTTCGTCATAACAATCTTCTGATTTACTACGACTTCGTAGGTGCTAAGTTGTGCGAGGGGCAACGTTGCAACCTTGGGAAGGTTTGCAGCCGCGCGGATTACGTTAACGTCGTTGTTATCCATAACCACGAGCGCCGTCTTGTTCAAGCCGAGCGCTTTTGCGAACGCTGCCATTTCTTTCGTCTTGGGAGCGGAAACCGTCAATTCGTCTACAACGATGAATTCGCCGTCAGCCACTTTCTTAGAAAGTGCGGAAAGCAATGCCGCTTTCTTTGCTTTGTCGTTCATCTTCTTGGAGAAATCGCGGGACTTGGGTGCGAATACTACGCCGCCCTTAATCCATTGGGGCGCTCTAATCGAACCTTGACGAGCACGACCCGTGCCTTTCTGTCTCCAAGGTTTGATACCGCCGCCGCGGACTTCCGTTCTCGTGAGGGTGGATTTTGTACCCTGTCTTTCGTTTGCAAGACGGGTAACGACTGCCTGATGAATCAGAGGCTCGTTGTATTCTACTGCGAATACGTTGTCGTTGTGCTCGATGCTACCGACTTCGGAGCCTTTCATATTTAATACTTTAATAGCCGCCATTGTCTTTCACTCTCCTTATTTGCTCTTAACGCTGTCCGAAATGGTAACGATGCTACCCTTTGCTCCGGGAATAGCGCCTTTAATCAAAATCGCGTTTCTGTTGATATCCACGCGAACGATTTCAAGGTTTTGAATCGTTACGTTATCGTTACCGTACTGACCTGCGAGGTGCTTGTTTTTGAAAACACGCGAGGGGGAGCTGATAGGACCCATAGAACCGGGTTCTCTGTGTACGGGGCCGGTACCGTGCGTCATCTTCAATCTGTGTTGATTCCACTTTTTGATAACACCCGTGAAACCGTGACCTTTCGTAACACCAGCTACGTCAACCTTGTCCCCTGCCGCAAACACGTCAGCTTTAAGTTCCGTACCTACTGCGAAAGATTCAGCGTTGTCCACTCTGATTTCTTTCAATACCTTGTGGGGCTTTACGCCAGCTTTCTTGAACTGACCCAGTTCAGGCTTCGTAAGCGCTTTTTCGCTCACTTCGATAAAACCGAGTTTGAGTGCTGCGTAACCGTCGTTTGCAACCGTCTTAACCTGTACGACGGGGCAAGGACCTGCCTCTACTACCGTTACGGGAATCATCTTCCCGTCTTCTGCAAAGATTTGGGTCATCCCAACTTTGCGACCGATGATTGCTTTATTCATTGATAAAGTTCACTCCTTAAAAATTTTATTTTCGAATACCTTTGAAAGTATTTCTGGGCTTAGTGATGATTAGAGCTTGATTTTGATGTCAACGCCTGCGGGGAGGTGGATAGAATCAAGCAATTTTGCGTTGGGGGAATAGATGTCGATAATTCTCTTGTACGTTCTCATTTCAAACTGTTCACGAGAATCCTTGTACTTGTGCGGGGAACGAAGAATCGTTACAACTTCTCTTTCCGTGGGAAGAGGAATAGGACCGCTGATTTTTGCGCCGCTCTTCTTCATCGTTTCTACGATTCTGCTTGCCGCTTCGTCTACAAGTTCGTGCTCGTAAGCCGCCAACTTAATTCTGATTTTCTGTACTGCCATTTTGTTGCTCCTTTTAGTTTATACTAACATTTTATTTTACCGTGTCAACCTATCCGTGTGTATCGAGCCTTTTGCAAAATAAAAACACTCTTCGTTTTTGGACCGAGCGTTTCTACGCAAAGCCTCGGTTAGTCGCAGGAGTCGTGCCCCCACTTTTGTCAACGGAAATTATCTGCCAAAGCGGCTTTTTGCCTTGGATTTACAGTAACTTCCCGTATCAACCCATACACGCGTTTTTACACAGCTTACTTATAATAACCGATTTGTAAATAGAATGTCAAGCATTTGAACGCACTTTTTTTAAGATTTTTTGAAATTTTTTTCAAATTCGGCATTTTTTTGCTTTTTGCCGCGTATATGCGCATTTTCCGCCTAATTATTCCCCTTTCGAGGCGTATTTATACCCTCTTTTATAAAATGAGGTTCACACGCGCACGTATATAATAATATAATGTCGCGCGCGAAAAGTCAAGCGTTTAGACGCAAAAAAAACGGAGTTGCTAAAACTCCATTCTTTTTTGCGTCGATTTTTCGTCAATTTATTGTTTTTTCTCTTTTGCTCGCGCCTTTGCACGGAGTTCACTGTCCAAAATGCGTTTTCTAATACGCAAGGATTTGGGCGTAACTTCCAACAATTCGTCGTCGGCAATAAATTCAAGACACTCTTCCAAGCTCATTTTACTTACGGGGACAAGCGTCAACGCGTCATCACTACCCGACGAGCGAGTGTTGGTAAGGTGTTTCGTTTTACAAACGTTTACGTTGATATCGTCGGAAAGGTTGGTATACCCCACCACCATACCTTGATATACGGGGGTGCCTGCGCCGATAAACAGGATACCTCTGCCCTGCGCATTAAACAAGCCGTAGGTGACTGCCTCGCCCGTTTCGTGCGCAACCAAAGAGCCTGTGTTTCTGCGTTGCATATCCCCCTTGTAGGGCTCGTAGGAGTAGAAAATCGTGTTCATGATACCCTGCCCTTTGGTGTCGGTCAAAAACTCGCTCTTATAACCGAACAAACCGCGGGACGGAACGGTAAATTCCAAACGCATACGGTTGCCGATTGCCGTCATAGAAACAAGGTTTCCCTTTCTGTTCCCCATTGCCGAGAACACCGGTCCCGTCATATCCTCAGGCACGTCCGCAACGAAACGTTCAATGGGTTCGTGCCGCACGCCGTCGATATCTTTATACAAAACTTTCGGAGTGGATACTTGGAATTCATACCCCTCACGGCGCATGGTTTCAATCAAAATGGAAAGGTGCATTTCCCCTCTACCGCAGACGCGGAAACTGTCCGCAAATTCGGTGTCGGACACACGCAAGGATACGTCGCGTAACAATTCCTTATACAGTCTATCGCGGAGCTGTCTGCTGGTAACGAATTTCCCTTCTTTTCCCGCAAACGGACTGTCGTTGACGGAGAACGTCATCTCCACGGTCGGGTCTTCAATTTTTACAAATTCAACGGGTTCAATTTTCGTTGGTTCGCACACGGTATCCCCGATATTCAATCCTTCGATACCCGAGAACATAACGATATCCCCCGCCTGCGCGCGCTCAACGGGTACTTTGTCCAATCCCTCAATTTGATACAGGTTAGCAATTTTGCAGTTGGTACGCACTTTGCCTTTTTCGTTATAATTACAGATACAAACGGGTTCGTTCGCGCGGATAACGCCGCGTTCGATTCTGCCGATACCGATACGCCCTACAAACTCGTTGTAATCAATGCACGAAACCAAGAGTTGCCCCGGCCCGTCCACGTCCATTTCCATAGGGGGAATCGTTTCTAAAATAGTATCGAACAAGGGATTGAGGTTGGGTTCTTGATGGTCGGGGTCAAGGGACGCCGTACCCTGTCTGCCGCAACAGTACACAATCGGGCTTTCCAACTGCTCGTCCGTCGCGTCCAAATCCATCATCAAAAGTTGCATTTCTTCCACAACTTCGGCAATACGAGCGTCGGGACGGTCTACCTTATTGATAACGATAATCGTTTTCAAACCGAGCGCCAACGCCTTTTGCATAACGAAACGAGTTTGCGGCAAAGGACCTTCCGCGCTGTCTACGAGGATAATCGCGCCGTTTACCATCTTCAAAACGCGCTCTACCTCGCCCGAGAAATCGGCGTGCCCCGGCGTGTCGATAATGTTAATTTTTACGCCGTTATAATGCGCCGAAGTATTTTTCGCCAAAATGGTAATGCCGCGTTCCTTTTCCAAATCACCGCTATCCATAACACGGTCTTGTACCTGCTGATTTTCGCGGAACACCCCGCCCTGCGCCAACATTTCGTTGACGAGCGTCGTCTTACCGTGGTCAACGTGCGCAATAATCGCTACGTTTCTCAAATCGTTTCTAATCATAATGAAACAACTCCTTTATCTTGTAAACTTTTCAACCCTACTATTTTAATACTTTTTCCTGCGATTGACAAGAAAATAACCCCTGCTTTCTACAATTTTTTTTATAAAATATAAAAAAATTCCGCAAAACCGTTACGGTCTTACGGAAAATCCATTACAAAGGTTTCACGTTATTGTTTTTATACGTTGTAAAACGAATCGTATAACCGTTATCGTCTATCGGCGTACCCTCGTCAACGCAGACAAAGTCGGGATGTTCGTCCAAGTTTGGAAAAAAGACTTCCGCACCGCCAACCGCGTCCACCTTCGTTACCAACGCGCCGTGGCAATAGGGCAAAAGCTCTTTATAAATTGCACCGCCGCCGATTACGTAGATATCCTCGTTTTCGCGCTGTTTCATCTCGTTTTTCAACTGGTCATAATCACGCACGATAACGCAATCGTCGCGTACCGTCCCCCGTGATAACACAATATTCGTCCGATTTTTCAACGGTTTTTGCCCCGGGAAAGAACGCAACGTATTACCGCCCATAACAACGGTATGCCCCATTGTCGTTGTGCGGAAAAATTTCATATCGGCAGGCAGGGAAAACATCATATCGTTCCCCTTTCCTATCCCCCACTCTTTATCAGCGTGTACTATCGCGTAAATCATAAACAACTACCTTAAATCGCCACGGGAATCTTCTTATCCAACTTTTCGTACTCGTAATCGACGAGTTGGAAACTATCCACCGTAAAATCGTAAAAATTCGTAATACTCGTGTCCACAATCAGCTTAGGCGCTTTGTGGCGGGGCTTTTCCAAAATCTCTTTCACGATAGGGATATGTCTGTCGTAAATGTGCGCGTCCGCAATGACGTGTACCAATTCCCCCGCTTTCAAACCCGATACCTGCGCCATCATAATCAACAAAATCGCATACTGTACCACGTTCCAGTTATTCGCCGTCAGCATATCGTTGGAGCGTTGATTCAAAATCCCGTTGAGGGTATCCCCCGACACGTTAAACGTCATAGAATACGCGCAGGGGTACAAGCCCATTTCGTGCAGGTCTTGGAAATTGTAAATATTCGTCATAATACGGCGGCTGGCAGGGTTGTTTTTCAAATCGAATAACACGCGGTCTACTTGGTCGAATTCCCCCTCCTTGTATTTGTGTTTTACGCCGAGTTGGTATCCGTACGCCTTACCAATCGAGCCCGTTTCGTCCGCCCAGCTGTCCCAAATATGCGAATTCAAATCGTGGATATTATTGCTTTTTTTCTGCCAAATCCACAGCAGTTCGTCGATACAGGACTTAAACGCGGTACGGCGCATGGTCAAAATCGGAAATTCTTCCTGTAAATTATACCGATTCACAATCCCGAATTTTTTAACGGTATGCGCGGGCGCACCGTCATCCCAACGAGGACGTACGTTCAAATCGGTGTCCCAGTACCCGTTTTCCATAATATCCGTCATATTTTGCGCAAAAATCTCGTCCGCTCTGCTCATAAAGCCACCTCTTTTGTTTTTATCCCGTCCATTATAACACATACGAAAGATTTCGTCAAGATTTGAAAAACTTTTTTTCGTTTATTTTCGCAAAAAGTTGACAAA
>JAZNXZ010000075.1:0-4385 GCA_045594165.1 Candidatus Scatosoma sp. | reverse complement strand
ATCAGCATCGTGATGGTCATAGGCCCAACCCCACCGGGTACAGGCGTGATATACGACGCTTTTTCCTTTACGTTTTCAAAATCTACGTCACCGCAGAGTTTGCCGTTTTCGTCGCGGTTCATGCCTATATCAATGACGACCGCACCCTCTTTTACCATATCGGCAGTAACGAATTTGGGTTTGCCCACCGCCGCAACCAAAATGTCCGCATCTTTACAGATTTCCTTGAAATTCTGCGTACGGCTATGACATACGGTAACTGTTGCATTCGCGTTTAATAACAGCATTGCCATCGGCTTGCCTACCGTTTCGCTGCGTCCCAAAACCACCGCGCGCTTGCCCGTAGGGTCAATACCGTATTTTTCCAACATTTTCATCACCCCAAGCGGCGTACAAGCTACGATTTTTTCCTTGTGTTGCAATAACAAGCCCAAGTTTTTAGCCGTAAATCCGTCCACGTCCTTTTCAAAGGGAATATGCGCCACGGCAGAATCCTCGTCAAAGTTTTTAGGCAAAGGCATTTGCAACAAAATACCGTCCACGTCGTTATCCACCGCAAGCTTATTTAACAAGTTTTCAAGCTCTGTCTGTGATGCCGTATCGGGCAATTCGTAAGAATAAGAACGTATACCAAGTTCCGCACACGCCTTAATTTTGTTGCGAACGTAGATTTGCGACGCGGGGTCTTCCCCAACGATTACCACGGCAAGCCCTGGTTTACGTTTCATGATTTCAATTTTTTCTTTCAGCTCCGCGCGAAGTTCCGCCGCGAGTGCTTTTCCGTCAATAATTTCCATAAAAACAACCTTTTATTTGTTGATAACACCCGAAAGCACGCCGTTTACAAAATCAGCGCTCGTTTCCGACGAATATTTTCTCGCCAACCCCGTTGCCTCCGATACGGAAACCACGGGCGGAATTTCGTCAAAGTATCTAATTTCTGCCATCGCAATCAATAGGATGCTTTTATCTGTAGGATTGATACGATCGGCGCGGTAGTGATGACACGCGTCCTCAATCCCTTGGATCAATTCTTCGTAATGTTCCTCAACCGTTGCCACCAAATCTGCCGCAAACAACAAATCGTCGTCGTTATCCAAAGCAAATTGCTTGTATATTTTCTTTTTTAATGCGTCCATGCAATCACTGTTGAACTGTTTGGCAAAAATAATATTCAATGCCGCTTCTCTTGCTGCGTTTCTCATAGTACTCTCCGTGTATATAGCGCGAAAACCCTACGCATTTCTGCGAAGGGTGTCCGTATTTTTTGTTTAGTTCTTTTCTTCGGGTTCTTCGGTAACAGGCTCTTCCTTTGGTTGGACGGGCGTATCGCAAACCACAACGTCCGCAACGTGTACGTCCACTTCCGCAATCTTGTAACGCGTCATGTTTTCCACGCTTTGTTTTACCGATTTTTGAATATGATAAGCCAACTCCGGCACGTTATACCCTGCTTTCGCCGCAATGGATACGGCAACGTAAATATTGTCGCCGAGAATATACAAAGATACTCCCTTTTTCTTATCCTGCAAAGGCATTGCGCCTTCAACTTCCGCAATGGCAATCTCTACGATATTTTGCACGATTGCACTAGTATATACCGTTTTTCCGCTCTGTTTATTGTTAGACGATAATTTAATGTTGGACATACGAAAAGTTCTCCTTATTTTCTGTCCTATACATTATAACATATTTTTCTGAATATTTCTACTGTTTTACGAATATTTTTAATGATTTTTTCAAATTTCTGCATAAACGGGCATAATGATAACGTTCCCCGCTACAATCCCCGTTTCTTCTTTCATCATATTGTATATCGAAAGCGCCGTATCGTAATTCAATTCCGCCGAATTGATAAACACGTTTACGTTGTCCGAATCGGAAGAAACCGACACAACTGCGTCCGAAAAACCGAGAGATTTTACCATGTTTTCCAAAATCAACTCCCTTTCCATAGCAGCAACGATTTCCATCTTCATCTGCGTCGCCTCTTCATAGCGTTCATCCCCTTCGTCGTAAAGGGCGATTACACTGTCCAGTTGCACAAGCTCTTCATTTCTCGTCGTCGTGCGTTCCGTACGATAGGTCGTAAAATAATTGGCAGGCGTTACCCCACCGTTCGCCACAACTGCCGTCCCCTTGTTTGCAAACACAAAGTTAAAAACAGCGGTGATCGCAAGCAACAGCACCAACGAAGACATTACAATGATTTTCTTTTTGTTCGACATAATTTTATCTCCTTATTTTTTATTTTCTTTGATATATTTTTATTGATTTTTCATCCGTTCCAAGCGCGGCGGCAACCGCCTCGCGCACGTCCATAACCACGCGGATATTTTTTGCCCCGTCACAAACGATTACCACGCTTTTCTCACCCTCTTCCGTTTCGCAAACGATTACTTCCGCCTCGCCAACGCCTTGGATTTCCTGTAAAAGACGACTTACTTTAAGCTCTGTTTCCGTCATCGTTGACGCAACGCTTTCTTTTCCGTCTTTTCGAAATACACGCGAAACCGCAAATAGCAATACCATCGCCAAAATTCCGATTAAAAACAAATCTTTCCACTTACCGCGTAAATATCCTTTTAACGCCCCGTTCAGCGAAGACCTCTCTCTGCCCGTTTTACTCAATCAACACCTCGCTACAATAATTTTTCGTTAGATATTCCCACATTGTTTCCCTTATCTCTCCCGGTATTTCTTCTAAACATTGCACGCGAATTTCCGTAATTTTTATCTGTTCTGTTTCATAATATTTTCCAACGGTTTCTTTTTCAGTTTCCCAGGATAAACATACTTCCGTTTCAACCTCGTAACGCTCCAAAATCTCGCTTTCCAACGCCGTTTCCGTCTGTTCCACTCGCGTTTCGCTGTGATATTGTATGAACGACTCGTCCGCACGTATGCCAGTTTGCAGAAAAAACGTCGGGGAATTTTCCGTCGAAATTTCACTAATTTCCCCTGTTTTGAAAAATCTAAGCACAGGCGAAACAATCACTAGCACGCACGAGAGTTTTGCAATCCCTTTGATCACCGCCGACGTCTTCCCCTGCGGTACGATCGCCACCAAAATCGCACACAGCAACACCGTTCCGATAATCGACAATAAATATTCACTCAAAACAACGCCTCCGTAGAATATATCATTAAAACGATCGTCAAAAAATACAAGAACGCCGTGAGAAATAATCCTGCCGTACAATAATGTAAATTTTCTGCGGTTTCCCCTAGAAAATCTGAAATTCGGCTATCCCCAAACGGCTGTGTAATCGCCGCAACAAAACGCAATAATACGTTGACGGATATCAGTAAAACCAAAGGCTCGAGCAATACCGAAAGCATCATAAAAATCCCCATACTGCCAAGAGAGTTTTTAATCAACACGCTGCCCGCCACCGCCAAATCAAAGCCTCCGGATAAAAATCCGCCGACGATTGGGATTCCATTGCCGATCGCATATTTTGCCGCGCGACGCACTACTCCGTCGTAAATCGCCGTCGTTATCCCCTGTAACGTAAAAAATATCCCGAAAACGGACACGCAGATCCCGATAATCCATTTGTTGATACTCTTGAAAAAAGCGCTAAATTTGCCGATTTTTAGCTCTTTCGTCAGGTTTCCTGCCATGGAAAGCACGATAATCGTGACGGTCAACGGTAGCACAACGCCGTCTACGATGGACACAATGGAGGTACTGAAAAACGCCACGGCAGGTCGGCAAACGGACGCGGATACCGTCCCACCGCTCGCCGCCATCAAAGTAAGCATGAGCGGATAGATGAGTTGCATCTGCTTGCGCATTTGCCCCACCCCCTCCGCTGTTTCTTGAAAACATTCTATCAATATCGCCAAAAGTGGTATCAGTGCCGCCGCGTAGGTTATTAAAAAAATCATTTCCGACGCCGTTTGCCCGTTTACGTTGCTTTTCATCGTCGAAATCACCCCTGCAAGCAACGTAATTGCCGTAATTACCGCAAAAGACGGAAGTAAAAGGTTTACTTTGGATAAAAATGCGTCAGATATCGCTTTGCCTAAATCTGAAAAATCAAATTTTGCACCTTTAACGTAATTGAGTAACTGTTTTATGATACTTTCTTCCGAGAGTTCCCCAATCGAGCGCATATATTTTTCCAGTGCTTCAAGGTCAAGGTTTTCCAACTGTTCTTCTACGTTTTCTTGTAGCGGATCGTCCGTTTTCGTCGCTAAAAACATCGTAGTTTTCACGACGGGTTGCTCTTCTGTTTTTATCTGGGAACAAGTGAAAAAGATTATGTATAAATTTATAAAAATAAGCAAGAAAAATAGCGCCTTGATTATCCAAAATTTACGATGCAATATCATACCAACTGTAAAAAGCCTTTAACCATATTAATGAGCCCCTCTAA
>JAZNXZ010000074.1:0-3498 GCA_045594165.1 Candidatus Scatosoma sp. | reverse complement strand
TTTCCGCCGGCGTGAGATCGTTTTTGAAATTTTTCAAGCCAAACGCCACGTCCTCAAACACCGTTTCGGCAAAGAGCTGATATTCGGGATATTGAAAAACCATGCCGACCTTACTGCGCAATTCCTTAAAATCCGTCTTTTTATCGGTAAGCTCGTACCCATTGACCGTCAAAACCGTTTTCGGCGGTAAGACTTGTCCTTTTTTCGGCTTTTTCTCTTTGTATTTTTTCTGCGCAGATGGAACTTTTAACAGCGCGTTGAGATGCTGCACAAAAGTGGATTTACCGCTGCCCGTATGCCCGATAATCCCGAAAAAATCCCCTGCATTGATCTGCAAATTCACGTTATCCAAAGCGTGTGTTTCAAAGGGCGATTTTGGATTATAGACAAAGGAAAGATTTTCGCAATATACCGCGCCTTCCCCCGTATTTTCGGGGTTATCCGCGATTAAACGCGTACCGTCCCCACCCATTTTTTCGTTTTTGTGGAAAGGTTTGCCATTTTTCACACCTTGCAAAGCGGACAAAATCCCTTTTGCAATTTCACTTTCTTCCATCGAATCGGCAACGTCCACGCCGCCTTGGCGCAAACCGCGGCAAACACGGATTTGTCTGGGCAACGTCAGCGCATACTTTTCGAGTTCCTTTTCGCGTGCGAAAATATCGGCAGGTTTCCCCTCCATCACGATACGTCCACCGCTCATCACAATGGCACGATCGGCAAGCATTGCCTCTTCGGGGAAATGCGTAATCAAAATCACCGTGATTTTTTCTTGACGGTTGAGCCGTAACACGACGTCCATAACTTCTTTTCTACCACGCGGATCGAGCATTGCCGTCGATTCGTCCAAAATCATCACACGCGGTTTCAGCGCCAAAACCCCTGCCAAAGCAATGCGCTGTTTCTGTCCGCCCGAAAGGCGCGACGGCGTTGCTTGGCGGAAATCTTGCATACCCACCGATTGGAGTGCAAAGGAAATACGCTGCCCTATCTCTTCCCTGGGAATCCCCACATTTTCAGGACCGAACGCAACGTCGTCTTCGACGATAGACGCCACCATTTGATTGTCGGGATTTTGAAAAACAATTCCCACTTGTTTCCGAATTTCAAAGAGATTTTTGGGATCTTTTGCATCCAAACCAAACACGGTTATCTCGCCGCCCGTGGGCGAAAGCAAACCATTGACTAGCCGCGCGAGCGTTGATTTACCACTTCCGTTATGCCCCAAAACGGCGACAAACTCCCCTTCTTCCACAGAAAAGTCCACGCCGTCCAACGAAAACGACGTTTCTTCCTCAAAAACGTTTCCGTCCTGCGTGTCATCTGTTGTATAGGAAAAATGTACTTTTTCAAACCTTACAGCCGTCATTTTTCATCTTCTCCTAAAAAGGGCATACTCTCCTAAGTTTCTTATTTTTTCTATTATAGCAAACTTTTTTCATTTTTACAATGAAAATAAGGTGAAATTCTGTGTTCAAAATCCGAAACTGCAAAAAAAATGTGGCTATGCAACCTACATAACCACTTTTTTGCTGTTGAGCCTTAACCAACCAAAATCGAACCTTTTCGCGGGAAACTCCGATACACTTAAAAGGGAACCCTCGGAGAGCGTCGTCGTTTTGCAAAGCAAAACTCCTCGCGCGAACCGACGTGTTCATCACCATTCCCGTACGGGCACCAAAAAGCAAAATCCCTAAACCGAACGATGTTCGATTTAGGAATTTGCTGGTGACCCGTACGGGACTCGAACCCATGTTACCACCGTGAAAGGGTGGTGTCTTAACCGCTTGACCAACGGGCCATATTTATTTGTTTTATGACACCACCTTACGGGCGGTGCTAACGAACCATATTTAATTCGCCGTAGCTAATTTACTGTCGTAGTATAGCATTTTTTTTAAGGCTTGTCAATTATTTATCACCGCTTTTTGTGAAAAAATTCTTATTTCCCCTTTTTTCTTTTTTCAACGCAAAATTTAAGCGCCCCTTACGCGAGGAGCGCTTATCTCTTTTATTTATTTTCGTACTCTTTTGCCGCCTGCAACAAAATTTCTTTGCTGAACGAGGGGATACGTCCCAAACCGTCTGGTCCTACGTTCAAAAGATAATTGATACCCTGTTCGTTGAGTTTTTTCCGTCTTTCCACTACGTCCGCAGGCGTAATCCAATTTTGGTCGTAGTACTTAAACGACCAAGAACTGTTCATTGTCCCCGCCGTTTCGTACAAGCCGTGCGGCGAGAATTTCGTCCCGACAATCGTGTTCAAATCCGCTGCCTCGTCCTCTTTTTCAATCTTTTCCATGTCCGTCGGGTATTCGTTATCGCCCAGCGACACGTAATCGTACGCACCGTTGCCGATACGCGAATTAATCAAACAGTTCGGCTGAATACGCTTTACCAAATTGTTCAATTCCAAGCTCTGCGCTTTCGTAATCGTATGCGGCATGTCAAACCAAATTAGGCACAAATCCCCGTAATTTTTCAACAGTTCTTCCACCTGCGGTTTTATCTTTTCCTGAAAACAAATGGAAAAATCTTTCTTCGTTCTGTCGGCATAATCCCAACTGTTATCCCAAGACACACCCCCGCAAGGCTCAAAATTATCGTATCCGCCGCCATGGGGATGATGCCAATCCAACTCCTGCGAGTAATACAACCCGAATTTCAAACCGTGTTTATAGCACGCCTCGGCAAGCTCGCCCACCACGTCGCGACCAAATACCGTAGCGTCCACCACGTTAAATTTGTCCACCTTAGAGTGGTACATTGCAAAGCCGTCGTGGTGCTTGGACGTAAACACAAAATACTGCATACCGCTGTCTTTTGCCAGCTTTATCCACTCGTCCGCGTTAAAATAGACGGGATTAAAACTTCTTGCCAACTGTTCGTATTCGGCGTTGGGAATTGCAAAATGAGCTTGAATCCACTCCGCATAAGTTTCCACGCGTTTACCGCGATATTCGCCCGCCAACAAGGAATACAGTCCCCAATGCGCCATCATGCCGTATTTTGCGTTCTTAAACCATTTGATATTGTCCATAATTCTTGTCCCTTTTTTCGTTTTTTTATAAAGGTATTCAAAGTATAACACGCAAAAAAACAAAAGTCAATAATTCAATCCAAAAATGTCGTTTTTTAACATACTTTGCACAAAAAAAGGTATACCTGCGTATACCTCTTTTGTTTCCTTTTTTATAACGCCGTCTGCGTATCGTCGGGGTCGCCCTCACGCGCGAGCTTATATTCCAAAGACCAATCCAAATCACGGTATTTTTCACCGCGGGGGTCGGTTTTATTCCACTCAAGCAACATATCCAGCATTTCTTCCGTCCAAGTCGCTCTGTCGATTTGCGCCGTCGTGAACTTGTTCGCGGCAATCATTTGAAAGCCGAAATCGTCTTTAACGTGCGTTTTTGCCGCGCCTTCCACCACTTCTTGTACGAGGTGCGAGGGAATAAACAGTACGCCGCCGCCCGCGCCGTACACGATATCGCCGGG
>JAZNXZ010000073.1:0-4996 GCA_045594165.1 Candidatus Scatosoma sp. | reverse complement strand
CAAGAGGCGGGCTTTCAGCAGGCGAAGATCATCGTAGAGGGGGAATACGTCCTCGGCGTGGGCGGGGGCGTGTGCCAGGTGAGCACCACCCTCTACAATGCCGCGCTCAAAAGCGGGCTGCATATCCTCGAATACCATCCCCATTCCCTGCGCGTGGGCTACGTGTCGCCCTCACGCGATGCGATGGTGTCCACTGAGTGCGATCTCCAGCTGTACAACCCTCATTCCTTCCCCGTGTATCTCTCCGTCGAGGTGTTTGAAAACGGGCTGCGCGTCAGCTTCTACGGCAAAAACGAGGGGTACAGGTATGAGATTATCGCTCAAATCATAGAGGAAGTGCCGCCGCCTGCGCCCATCGTCAAGCAAGGGGATAAGGAGGGCGTGCTTCGCGCTGCGCAAAACGGCGTAAAAAGCGAGGCGTACCTCGAAAAGTACAAAGGGAAAAATTTGCTTTCTCGAAAAAAACTCCGTATGGACCAATATCGACCCATTCAAGGTATTATACTAGAAAAGAAATAGAAAGCGGGTTTTCTGCGGCGAATTTCGTCAAAAAAATTGATTTTACGACGAAGAAAATGCCTTCCAACGCTTGTCTTTTTTACAAAAATTTGTTATAATAAGAAGGTGTAATTATTAATAAGACGCGCGAGGGGGATTTTTCCCTTCACAGAGCGAAAAGGCAGGTTACCATGGAAAGAATTTATTTGAGAGAATTAAACGCAAACTTTTCCGCATACGACGGAAAAAGCGTCACCGTAGCGGGCTGGGCAAAGACCATCCGCGATTCGAAAGCCTTTGGCTTTATCGAACTTAACGACGGTAGCTGTTTCAAAAACACGCAGATTGTTTTTGAAAGAGAGAACCTTGCAAATTACGACGAAATTGCAAAGGAAAACGTCGGTTGTGCGCTGGTTGTTACGGGGAAAGTGGTGCTTACGCCCGAAAACAAACAGCCGTACGAAATCAAGGCAATCGAGATTAAGGTGGAGGGCGAATCTACCCCCGATTATCCCTTGCAGAAAAAACGCCACGGCGTAGAATTTTTGCGTGAAATTGCCTATCTCCGCCCTAGAACGAATTTGTTCGGCGCGGCGTTTAGAATCCGCAGCGAAGCGGCAATCGCAATTCATAAATTTTTCAACGACCGCGGGTTTGTATACGTGCATACTCCCATTTTGACGGGGAGCGATTGCGAGGGTGCAGGCGCAATGTTTCAGGTAACCACGCTCGATTTGGACGAAGTGGCAAAATCGGGCAAGCCCGTCGATTATAAAGACGATTTCTTTGGAAAGAAGGCGTCGTTGACCGTTTCGGGGCAACTCAGCGCGGAAACGTACGCAATGGCGTTTGGCAACGTATACACGTTTGGACCTACCTTCCGTGCGGAACACTCCAACACTACCCGTCATGCGGCGGAATTTTGGATGATTGAGCCGGAAATGGCGTTCTGCGATTTGGCGGGGGACATGGACGTTGCGGAGGCGATGGTAAAATACGTTATCGACTACGTTTGCGAAACGTGCGCGGATGAGTTGAACTTTTTGAACCAGTTCGTAGACAAGGAGCTCTTGGAACGCCTGAAAAACGTTTCCGAAAACGCGTTCGTGCGCTTAACGTATACCGAGGCGATTGAAATTTTGAAACAAAACGCCGATAAATTCGACGATAAAAATATTTTCTGGGGCAAGGATTTGCAGAGTGAACACGAACGTTTCCTTACCGAACAGGTTTACAAAAAACCCGTGTTCCTTACCGATTATCCCAAGGAAATCAAAGCGTTCTATATGAAACAAAATCCCGACGGAAAGACGGTGGCGGCGGCGGACTTGCTCGTACCTGGCATCGGGGAGCTCGTTGGCGGTTCGCAAAGAGAGGACGATTATGACAAACTTGTCAACCGTATCAAAGAGCTGGGTATGAACCCTGAGGATTACTGGTGGTATCTCGATTTGCGCCGTTACGGCGGCACGACGCACAGCGGGTTTGGGCTTGGGTTTGAACGTATGGTCATGTATCTGACGGGTATTTCCAATATCCGCGACGTCCTGCCTTATCCCAGAACGTTCGGCGATATGAAATACTAAGACGGGCTTTGGAGAAAAAGGTATGACGAGAATTATTATTGACGCAATGGGCGGCGATTACGCCCCGAAACAGCAGGTACTCGGCTCGGTAGCCGCGCTGAACAAAGACAAAGATTTGTACTTAATTCTCTGCGGCGACGAAACGCAGATTAAGGAAGAACTCGCGCAGGCAGGGCAGTACGACGAAAGCCGTTTGGAAATCGTGCATACAACGGAAGTTATCACCATGGAAGAAGTCCCCACGAAAGCGGTAAAGACGAAAAAAGATTCGTCCACGGTCGTGGCGTTCCGCTTGCTGAAAGAGGGCAAGGCGGACGGGTTGGTGTCGTCCGGTTCGACGGGTGCGGTACTGACGGCGGGCGTACTGATTTTGGGCAGAATTAAAGGGGTGTCCCGCCCCGGACTTTGTCCCGTAATCCCCAATCACAGGGGTACGGGTACAATGATTTGCGATTGCGGTGCGAATTTGGAGTGTAAACCTATCAACCTTATCCACTTTGCGCTGATGGCGTCGGCGTACGCAAAGACGGCGGGTATCAAAGAACCCAAGGTCGGTTTGCTGAACAACGGCACGGAAGACCACAAGGGCTTGCCTTTGCAACAGGAAGTCAACGCATTGCTTAAAAAAGTGGATTGCGTTGACTACGTAGGCAATATCGAGGGCAGAGATATTATGTACGGCGACGTGGACGTCGTGGTTTGCGACGGCTTTACGGGCAATATCGCCACCAAATCGATTGAGGGCTGCGGCAAGGCGGTCGGCGCAATCATGACGAGAGAATACAAGCGTAACCTTTGGGCAAAGCTCCGCGCGGCAATCTCCATGGGGATTATCAAACGCATTAAGGGCGGGTTGGATTACGAGGCTTGCGGCGGCGCGGCGTTCTTGGGCTTGACGAAAGCGGTTGTAAAGGCGCACGGCAACTCTCGCGCGCGTGGATTTGCAATTTGCATCAATCAGGCGGCAAAGGCGGTACGCGGTAACCTCGTGGAAAACATCAAAGCGTTGGTGGACGAAAATGCCGAGCTTGTCAACGAGAATTTAAGCAAGGAAGACTAAAAAAAAAGACCATGACTTTTCCCTATGCCGAAATTGAAAACAGAATAGGGTATTCGTTCCATAATCGGGAATTCTTGCGCGAGGCGTTTACGCACAGCACGTACGCGAACGCATACGGCGGAAAGAGTAACGAACGTATGGAATATCTCGGCGACGCGGTATTACAGCTCGTCGTAACCGAGTGGCAGTACGAACGCTATCAAAAGGCGGACGAGGGCATGATGACGCGTTCGCGGCAAAAACTCGTTTGCGAAGAGGCACTTTTGGACGCGGTGCAAGATTTGGGGATTGAGAAATATCTGTTGGTATCGGGCAGCCGCGCCAACGTCGGCAAAAAGACGTTGTCCAGCTTATTTGAAACGGTTACGGCGGCGATATATTTGGACGGGGGATACGAGGCGGCAAAGACCTTTATCCAAAACTTCGGCTTGGACCATATACAGCCGTCCACGGAAAATGCCAAAGGGGCATTGCAGGAATATTTGCAAAGCGTAGGCGAAAAACCGCCGATATACAAAACGGAAAAAATCGGCAAGGACAACGCCCCCGTGTTCTACGCAACGGTATCTGCGCTGGGCAGAACGGAAAAGGGCGAGGGAAAGAGTAAGAAACAAGCGGAACAGTCCGCCGCGGCAAATTTACTCCGCGAATTAAAGCAGAAAACAAAAGGTAAAAAATAAACGGAAAGATATAAAATCAGATATCTGAAAAGGAGTGCACTTTGGACTTAAAAGAAATACAATTAAACGGTTTCAAATCCTTTGCGGATAAGACGACGATTCGTTTTGAAGAGGGGGTAACCTGTATCGTCGGTCCGAACGGTTGCGGTAAGAGTAATATTGCCGACGCCGTACGTTGGGTATTGGGCGAAAAGTCGGCAAAGAACTTGCGCGGTAGCAACATGCAAGACGTCATTTTCGGCGGTACGGTCAATAGAAACCCGCAACAAAGCTGTGAAATTACGTTGGTGTTTGACAATACCCAGCGGATTTTCCCCGAGATTGCAGGCGACGAAGTTTCCATGACGCGTCGTTTGGACAGAAAGGGGGACAGTAAATATTTAATCAACGGCATGGTCAGCAGACAAAAAGATTTGGTCGCGCTGTTCCACAGCATTGGCTTGGGTAAGGAGGGGTATTCCATTATCGGTCAAGGGCAGGTGGAACAAATTATGAACGCCGCGCCCGAAAAACGCCGCGTCATCTTTGAAGAGGCGTTAGGGCTTGCCAACCACAAAATCAGAAAGGAAGAAATCGAACGCAAAATCGCGGACGCCGATTCCAACCTGTTTATTTACAGCCAGCGTATCGACGAAGTGCAACGCCACCTTGGTCCTTTGGGCAAGCAAGCGGAGGCTGCGCGCGAATACAAGGAATACTCCGAAAACCTGAAAGTCAACGAGGCGAACGCATACATATACCGTTATGAAAACGCGGAAAACGAAAAGAGCGGATTTAAGAAGAGCGTTGCGGAAATTTCCAACCAAATCATTGATTTGAACACGAAAATCGAGCTTATCAACCGCAGGATTGAAGAAAACCGCGACAAAATCAACCGTGCGGACGCAAGACTGAGCGTGCTCAATGACCGCCGTGTAGAACTTTCCGTCGGCAACGAGAGAAAGGACGGCGAATTGAAACTGGTGCAAGAACGTATCAGAACGTACCGTTCCCAACTCGAAACGGCGGCGGAATTTTTGGAAAGCAGTAAAGTGCGCATCGGGGAAATCGACGACGATATCGCCAAGACTGGCAAGAAAAACGAGGAAAACGCAAAGCGCATTGCAGAGCTGGAAACGCAGACGGAAGTGCTCCGTTCCACGGTTGCCGCGCCCGATAAAAAGATAGAAGTA
>JAZNXZ010000072.1:0-5489 GCA_045594165.1 Candidatus Scatosoma sp. | reverse complement strand
AGGCGAATTGGTCAATAATCCGGGCATAAACGGATGCACGACGATTTTCGGGCAGCCTAAAATTTTTGCACCCAAAATACTTCTTTTGAAGTGCTTGATTTGCGTTTGACAGCCCTCTTCCGTTGCAAAATCCACACACGGAAACGCGCCGTGCAACTGATGAATTTCCAAGCCGATTTTTTGCGCGGTTTCCTTTACGTTTGTAAGATACGCCTCAAATTCGTCGTCGGGCATTTTATACAAGGGCGAGTTTGGCACGCTGCCCAATTCTTGATAATCGAACCCGTCGTAGCCGTGTTCTTTCATCAAATGCATGCCTTGTTCAAAATTATCAAACCCGAAATACGCGTCCGATTGAATACCGATTTTTAACATATTTATCCTTCGCTCACGTCATTAAAGCACGTCATTAAAACGCTGTTTTTTCGGCGATATCGTTCACTACGGTAGCGATAAATTCGTCTGCGTTGATTGCGCCGATATCCCCTTTGTCGCGGCGGCGGACAGCCACCTGCCCAGCCTCCATTTCCTTTTCGCCAACGACGAGCATATAAGGCACTTTTTCCATCTGCGCCTCGCGAATCTTATACCCGATTTTTTCGCTGCGGTCGTCCACGCAAACACGGATACCAACCGCTTTCATCTTCTCGCAAAGCTCGTTTGCATAGGCAATCTGTCGGTCGGTAATCGGCAAAATCTTAACCTGCACGGGGGCAAGCCATACGGGGAATTTCCCTGCAAAGTGTTCTATCAAAATACCGATAAAACGTTCGATAGAGCCGAACGCTACGCGGTGTACCATAATCGGGCGGTGTTTCGCGCCGTCTTCGCCCACGTATTCCATTTCAAAACGCTGCGGGAGCTGGAAGTCGAGCTGAATCGTACCGCATTGCCAAGTTCTGCCGATAGAGTCTTCCAAATGGAAGTCAATCTTCGGCCCGTAAAACGCGCCGTCTCCCTCGTTGACTACGTAGTCAAGCCCCAAATCGTTGAGGGCGTTACGCAAGGATTCGGTTGCGATTTCCCAATCCTCGTCGCTACCCATGCTGTTTTCGGGGCGGGTGGAAAGTTCCACGTGGTATTTGAACCCGAACAGCGTATATACTTCGTTGATAAGGCGTACGACGCCCTTGATTTCGTCTTTAATTTGTTCGCGCGTCATGAAGATATGCGCGTCGTCCTGCGTAAAGCAACGTACGCGGAACAAGCCGTGCAACTGTCCCGATTTTTCGTGACGGTGTACAAGCCCGAGCTCGCCCATGCGGATAGGCAAATCTTTATAGCTGTGCGGTTCGTTTTTGTAAACCAAAATACTACCCGGGCAGTTCATAGGTTTGATGGCAAAGTCTTCCTCGTCCACTTTCGTCGTGTACATATTGTCGCGGTAATGAAACCAATGCCCCGACGTTTCCCAGAGGGTACGGTTAAGCATAATCGGCGTTTGAATTTCCACGTAACCTTCTCTGGTGTGGATTTGACGCCAATATTCCACCAACGTATTTTTCAACACCATGCCGTTGGGCAGGAAGAACGGCAAACCTTTGCCCTCGTTCATAATCGCAAACAGTTTTAATTCTTTGCCGAGTTTCGTATGGTCGCGCTTTTTCGCCTCTTCAAGCATAGTGAAATATGCGTCCATTTCGTCCTTTTTCGCAAACGCCGTACCGTAGATACGGGTGAGCATTTTGTTATGCTCGTCCCCGCGCCAATACGCGCCGGCGATACTCGTCAATTTGAACGCCTTGATTTTGCCCGTCGAAGGAAGGTGCGGACCGCGGCACAAGTCGATAAAATTGCCCTGCTTATAGAAAGAAATCGTTTCCCCTTCGGGCAAATCCTGAATCAGTTCCACTTTGTAATTTTCGCTGAAACTTTCCATCAGCGCAATCGCCTCGTCGCGAGGCAACGTGAAACGTTCGATAGGCAGGTTGGATTTGATAATCTTCTGCATTTCGCTTTCTACCTTGGCAAGGTCGGATTGTGCAATCGGCGTTACGAAATCCACGTCGTAATAGTAACCGTTATCGATTACAGGACCGATGGACAGTTTGCACGTAGGATATATCGTTTTAAGCGCTTGCGCTAAAACGTGCGCGCAAGTATGACGGTATACCTGCAACCCCTCTTTATCTTTCAACGTTACGATTTCGAGGTTGTCCCCCTCTTTGAGTTCTTGGGACAAATCGACGAGCTGACCGTTTACTTTTGCGCAAACTGCATTTCTGGCAAGTCCTTCGGAAATTGCCTGCGCCGCCGCAAATGCCGTTGCGTTTTCAGCGATTTCTAAACCGTCGCCGCTTTTGAGAAAAATCTTCATAAGTACTTCTCCTTATCTATGTATCTTTTTATTATTTTCTGGTTTATCCTTTTCTTGATTTTTTGAACGGAAATTTGTGGAATTTGCAAATAAAAAAGAAAAATCCCCAAACTCTCCCTCTCGGAAAGTTTAAGGACGCATGATTTGCGCGGTTCCACCTTAATTGCCGTGATGTATCACGACCGCTCTTTTTCTGTTCGATTTTTCAAAACGCAAAGTGGTTTCGCCTTTCGCCTACGTATACCCGCCTCACAGCCAAAGGGCGGACTCTCTGCAAAACGCATAGCGACGCTACTTGTCTTTACGTCCTCTATTGTAACCCTTTTGCCGTCGTTTGTCAACGGTTTTTAACCAAATTTTTAACAAAATACACCCTTTTTGCCGTAATATTTTTTCAAAAACGCACGCGTTTCCACGTCCGTTTCCCCAAAACAGTATACGCGCTCCGCTCCGCCTAAGATAATTTCGCCAACCACGCTTTCCACCCCCGTTAATAAACTGCGGCTTAGCGGGTGATAATCCGTATCGTATACTTTGCCCGATTTGACGTACAATTTGCCCCTGCCGTCCTCCACAAGAAATTCTAAAAAGCCTTCCGTCGCCTCCTCGTTCATGTCCACGGGAATATAATCCACGATACCGTCCCAACGTTTTTTTAACGTCTGCAAACGGAAATGAAACACGCCGTCCAAACAGTATTGCGAAAACCCGCGCAAGCTCTTTGCGACAAAGGCTTTGTCCTCGGGGTAATCCGCCGCTACAAGTGCCGTCAACAAGACACGTCTTTGGGGTTTTGACAGCATGGGCAGCGGTAGACGGCGGTTAAAATACTCGTATTTATACCCGATAACAATCACGTCCGATATATGTTCCTCTGCAAATCTGCGCACGTAAGGACAGTATTCTTTTTCCGTCCGAAATTGCAAACGACAGCTATCCCCTTTTCGCTCCAAATCGCAGGTGGACGGTAAAAAGGAAAAGCGTTCTTTGACCTTGCCGTATAAATAGGACATATATAACCCGTCGAATCCGTTTTGCGTTATCGTTATTTCTTCCATCATGATTATTGTATGCCGCAAAATGAAAATTATTTATCCGCCTTTGCAATTTCCATACCGTTTGCACGCGTATATTTGCTTGACTTACGTCAAAAAATGGTTTATAATAGAAAAACTGATTATATTTAGCATTTTACACGCGCGGTTTACGACGCAATGGCAATACAAAAAACCGTGCGTTTGGGAGGTTTTTCGCTTATGGATATGAAATCTGTTGAAAGCAAATGGCAAGCAAGATGGGAGAAAAACAAACAAAACGTTTTCAATAAAAAACGTATGGACAAGAAATTGTACGTTTTGGAAATGTTCTCCTACCCTTCGGGCGCAAAATTGCACGTTGGGCATTGGTACAACTACGGTCCTACCGATACGTATGCTCGCTTTAAGAAAATGCAAGGCTACGAAGTGTTCCAACCTATGGGGTTTGACGCGTTCGGTTTGCCCGCGGAAAATTACGCCATTAAAACGGGTATTCATCCCAAAGATTCTACCGAAAAGAATATCGAAACTATGGAACAGCAGCTCAAAAATATGGGCGCTATGTTCGATTGGTCGGCGGAAATGATTACCTGCAACGAGGATTATTATAAGTGGACGCAATGGCTGTTTTTACAGCTGTATAAAAAAGGACTTGCGTATCGTAAAAACGCCCTCGTCAACTGGTGTCCTTCCTGCGAAACGGTACTTGCGAACGAACAGGTTATCGGCGGCGAGTGCGAACGTTGCGGTTCTACCGTTTTGCGTAAGGATATGACGCAATGGTTTTTGAAAATCACCGATTATGCGGAAGAATTATTGAAAGACCTTGATACCATCGATTGGCCCGAAAAGACCAAGCTGATGCAGAAAAACTGGATTGGTAAATCGACGGGCTGCGAAATCCACTTTGAGTGCGAAACGGGCGACACGATTACCGTGTTCACCACCCGTCCCGATACGGTATTCGGGGTAAATTACGTGGTACTTGCGCCTGAACACCCCCTCGTGGAAAAACTGAAAGCGGAACACCCCGAACGCGCGAAAGATATCGACGCTTACGTGCAGTACGCTGCCGAGGCAAACGATATCGACCGTCTTTCGACGGCGCGTGAAAAGACGGGTACGTTCTCCGGTGCGTATGCGACGCATCCCCTTACGGGTAAGAAACTGCCTATCTATCTTGCCGATTACGTATTGTATTCCTACGGTACGGGTGCGGTTATGGCGGTTGCGGCGCACGACGAGCGCGATTACGCTTTCGCAAAGAAATACGGTTTGCCCGTAACGCAAGTTATCCAAAAGGTGGGCGGCGAAACGACGTTGCCTTACACCGAGGACGGTATCCTCGTCAACAGCGGCACGTTCGACGGTTTGTCGGGCGACGACGCGCGTGAGGCGATTGCCGTATACCTTTCCAAAATCGGCAAAGGCGGCAGAAAAGTCAACTACCGCTTGCGCGACTGGTCGGTATCCCGTCAGCGTTACTGGGGCGCGCCTATCCCTATGATTTATTGCGAAAAGTGCGGCGAAGTTCCCGTTCCTGAAAAGGATTTGCCCGTGAAACTCCCCTACGACGTAGAATTCCGTCCTACGGGACGTTCTCCCCTTGCCGGCCACGAAGGATTTATGAAATGTACGTGTCCCGAGTGCGGCGGTAAAGCTACCCGCGACCCCGATACGCTTGACACTTTCGTATGTTCCAGCTGGTATTACCTGCGGTATCCCGAGGCGCATAACGATAAACACGCGTTCACGCGTGAAATCGCAAACAAAATGTTGCCCGTTGACGTATACGTAGGCGGTTCGGAACACGCATGTATGCACCTCTTGTACGCGCGTTTCATCACCAAGGCGTTGCGCGATATGGGTTATTTGGATTTCGACGAGCCGTTCAAACGTTTGGTACACCAAGGCATTATCCTTGGTCCGGACGGCAACCGTATGTCAAAATCCCACGGAAACGTCGTATCCCCCGATACGTATATCGACGAATATGGTTCGGACATGTTCCGTCTGTATCTTATGTTCGGGTTCAGCTATACCGAGGGCGGACCTTGGAGCGACGACGGTATTAAATCGGTGGCGAAATTTGCCGACCGTGTGGAACGTATCGTATTGAAAGCAAACGAGATGGA
>JAZNXZ010000071.1:0-4667 GCA_045594165.1 Candidatus Scatosoma sp. | reverse complement strand
TGAAAGATATTGACAAAAACGACGTTGACTGTGATACGTCCCCCACGGTTTAGCCCGAAAACAGGCAAACGAAATGGGAGGATATCGACAGCGTCGCAGGCAGAATTTGCGCGCGGACGTGCGGATTGTTTCCGCCGTGTACTCCCTTAATTAAAATCGGGGAACGGATAACGGAAGAAAAGCTTGCGCTCATAAGACGGGCAGACAACGTCTTTGGACTGCGCGAGGGAAAGATAGAAGTATTTGAAAACGAATAGGGGAACGGAAGATGGAAAGAGGAAAATTTATCACTTTCGAAGGTTGCGACGGTTGTGGGAAAAGTACGCAATTAAAGTTACTTAGCGAATATTTAGAAAAGGAAAACGTACCGCATATATTCACGCGTGAACCGGGTGGCGGTAAAATTTCAGAGGCAATCCGCGAGATTTTATTAAACGGCAAAAACGCAGAGATGACGGACGATTGCGAGGCACTCTTATACGCCGCGGCGCGTATGCAGCACCTTGCTGACCGCGTCGAGCCTGCCCTTGCCGAAGGTAAGTTGGTCGTGTGCGATCGGTACGTGGATTCGTCCCTTGCGTATCAAGCGTACGCACGCGGTTTGGGCGTGGATTTCGTTGCACAAATCAATGGGCAGGCGTTAAAAAAATACCGCCCCGACGTGACGATATTTATCGATTTGTCCCCCGAGGCGGCGTTCAAACGCAAGCACGGAGCGGACGAAAACGACCGTTTGGAACAGGCGGGTATGGCGTTCCATCAACGCGTGTACGCGGGCTATAAAACGCTTGCCGAGCAAGAACCCGAACGTATCGTGTCCGTGGACGGCAATAAGACGCCGCAGGAAATTTTTGCGGACGTATTGACGATTTTGCGCGCAAAAAATTGTTTATAAACCGACATATGGCTTGGCAACAGGCCATATAATTCTATAAGGAACAAAGAGATGGAAATTTGGGAAATTACGTTGCTTGGCGTTGCGCTTGCCATGGACGCTTGCGCCGTAGCGATGACGGACGGCATGACGAACCCCAAAATGCCCTTTGGGCGGGCGTTGCTTATCGGTGCGGCGTTTGGGCTGTTTCAGTTTTTAATGCCACTTATCGGGTATTACGTAACGGGGATTATTGCCGACGCGTTTGTGGAAACGTTTGAAAAAATATCCGCGTGGGTATCCTTTACATTGCTGGCGGTTTTGGGCGGCAAAATGCTGATAGAAAGCGTCAAAGAATTGATAGAAACAAAACGTTTCAAAACGGAGCAAACGACGCAAACGCAGGGGACGTGTCCGTGTTCAAGCGAAAATAAAATCAAAAAAGACTGCTCGGATTTGTCGATTGGCGCGCTGGTATTGCAGGCGATTGCAACCTCTATCGACGCACTTGCAATCGGCGTAACGTTGCAAATGGCAAAGATGCACGGCGGGCTTGCGCTCGGCGCGTGGGGAGCGTCGGGATTAATCGGGATTATTACCTTGGGTTTGGCGCTGACGGCGGTGTATATCGGAAAACTAATCGGCAACAAACTTGCCGACAAAGCAGGGATATTCGGCGGCGCGGTGCTGCTCGGTATCGGAATAAAAATTTTAATTGAGGGCTTGCTGTAACGGCGGTTACACGAAAGAGAAAACGAGCAAGGAGATATTGTTTATGGAACAAATCAATTTTTCGAAAAACTTGCAGGTGAAAAAACATTACGACGTAATCGTGTGCGGTGGCGGCGTCAGCGGCGTCAGCGCGGCAATTAGCGCAGCGCAACGTGGAAAAAGCACGCTATTGATTGAAAAAAGCGTTTTACTTGGCGGGTTGGCGACGCTCGGCCTTATCAATTTGTTCGTGCCGATGTGCAACGGTCGTGGCAAGCAGATTATCTTCGGTAGATGTGAAAAATGGGTGCGTGATAGCGTAAAATACGGTTACGATACAATCCCTAGCCCTTGGCGGGACGGCGAACCGAAGGAAAGGACGGACGTGCGCTATCTCACTTGGTTTTCGCCCTATATTTTCGCTACGCAGCTCACGGAAGAAACGGTTTCGTCGGGGGTTGATTTGCTGTTTGACTGCGCGGCGATAGAGCCGATGATGGACGGGAACGTCTGTCGTGGCGTCATTACCTCTTCCAAATCTGGTTTAGAATATTACTCGTGCAAAATGTTAATTGATACCACGGGGGATTTGGACGTAATGCGCCGTGCGGGCGTGCCTTGCGTGGCAGGGCAAAACTTTGCAACGTATATCGGCAAGCAAATTACGTTGGAGGGTTGCAAGCGCGCGTTGGAAAAACAAAACGTGCATGCGGCGTACTCGAACGTGGCAGGGTACAGCGCAACCCTTTGGGGAACGAATCAGCCCGAGGGCGTACCGCTTTGGTCGGGACTTACCTGCGAAGAAGTCAGCGATTACGTCATTAGAAATCAGCTTGAAATGCTGAAAAATATCAAAAAGGACGACCGCTTGTCCCGTGATGTGGCTATGGTTCCCTTGATGCCGCAGTTTAGAACAAGCTGTCATTTGCAAGGGGATTATACCTTTACGGAAAAGGACGTGTACCGTCATTTTGACGATTCCGTCTGCGCAATTAACGATTTTGAATACAGAGATTTCTTGTACGAAGTGCCTTTGCGTGCCTTAACGAGAAAAGATTTCCCGAATATGCTGACGGCGGGGCGCAGCGCCTCTTCCGAGGGGTACGGTTGGGACGTTATCCGCGTAATTCCGCCTGCTATTTTGACGGCGCAGGCGGCGGCGAACGCGGCTTGCCTTGCCATCGACGACGGGTGCGGCGTTGCCGACGTGGATATCCGAAAATTGCAGGCGAAGTTAGAGGAAGAAAACGTGATGATTCATTTCCCCGACGAATACGTTTCCAAGGACGCGTCTCGCGTCGTGCCTAGCAAGCGTGCGCATGGGGAAGAACTTACAAACGGGCATTTTTAAGGAGCACGAAACATGAAAAAAGGCTTTATGAAAGGGATGTTAATCCATATCGGCACAAATCTTTGGTACGAAGTGGACAATCATCGCGGCGGCGGTAATAAGACGTGGGAAAGCGCTGCATCGGAAAGCATGCGTTTTGACCGTCGGCTCTTCGACGAACTTATCGATTTTTTGCCTAGTTGTGGTATCAATACCGTCGTGTTGGACTTGGCGGACGGTATCGTCTACGAATCCCATCCCGAGCTTGCCATTGACGGCTCTTTGACGCGCGAAGAAACGTTGGAAATCATAGCGAACTTGCGCGCGAAAGGGATTAAGATTATCCCTAAACTCAATTTTTCGACCTGCCACGATACCTGGATGAAGGAATACTCCCAAATGGTATCGACGGAAACCTATTATCGGGTATGTCGGGATTTGATTGACGAGGTATGCGCGCTCTTCCAGCCCGAAATTTTGCACCTTGGCATGGATGAAGAAGTTTACGAAAACCAAGCCAAATACGATTATGTAGTCATTCGTCAAAACGATTTGTGGTGGCACGATTTGTATTATCTTATCAACTGTGTAGAGGCAAACGGCGTACGGGCGTGCATTTGGTCGGATTACGCGCGGCATAAACCGCAAGAATTTGTGGAAAAATGCCCCAAATCGGTTGTGCAATGCCCATGGTATTATTTTAACGAGTTCGAGGGGGAGCTGTCGGGAGAAAACAAAATCAGGGTAGAACCGTTCAAGATTTTGGCGCAGGCAGGCTTTGATATTATCGCAGGCGGCAGCAACGAATATTTTGAAGAAAATGCGCGCTTGTTGCATGCTTTCTGCAAAAAGCATATCGCCGAAAATCAATACGTCGGCATTATCCAAACAACTTGGGCTGCGACGACGGAAGAATGGCGCAAGGAACTCTTTGGCGCGGCAGAGCTTATGAAAGAGATAAATTAATTTAACATTTAACACAAACAAAAAAACGGCTGTTGCAAAACAGCCGTTTTTCTATGCCCAAATGGGGATTAGAATTCGATTTTTTCTTCGATATATTTGATTGCCTCTTCCACAGGCACGCGGATTTGTTCCATGCTGTCGCGGTCGCGAACGGTTACCGTGTTATCTTCCAACGTCTGGAAATCGATGGTTACGCAGAACGGCGTACCGATTTCGTCCTGACGGCGATAACGTTTACCGATAGAACCCGTAACGTCGTACGTCGTGGGGAATTTCTTCATCATCTTCGCGTAGATTTCGTCTGCCTTTTCGGACAAATTCTTCTGCAAAGGCAACACCGCGCACTTGTAAGGAGCAAGGAACGGATGCAATCTCAAAACGGTACGAACGTCGTTCTTTTCCGCGTCAACCACTTCTTCGTCGTACGCGTCCGTCAAGAACGCCAAAACCACACGGTCAGCGCCCAGCGACGGTTCAACGACGTAGGGTACGTATCTTTCGTTGGTTATAGGGTCAAGATAATTGATGGGCTTGCCGCATTCTTTTGCGTGCTGAGAAAGGTCGTAATCCGTTCTGTCCGCAATCCCCCAAAGTTCTCCCCAGCCGAACGCGAACTTGTATTCAAAGTCCGTCGTTGCCTTGGAATAGAAGCAAAGTTCTTCGGGAGAGTGGTCTCTAAGGTGCAAGTTTTCTTCTTTTATGTTCAGGGAGAGCAACCAATTTTTGCAATAGTCTTTCCAGTATGCAAACCATTCCAAATCGGTGCCGGGTTTGCAGAAGAATTCC
>JAZNXZ010000070.1:0-6178 GCA_045594165.1 Candidatus Scatosoma sp. | reverse complement strand
AACTATTTATACGTATCCCATTGAAAAAAGTTTTTTATTATGCTATAATAAAAACAACCGAATAACCTTTGGTTATAGACAATCAGTAAACAAAAAACAACGCGCATTTTAGCGACAAATAAGGGGGAATGGATATGATTATTGACAAAACGAATTTTGTAAACTACGGTATTCTTACGGATGGCACGCCGTCTGCGGAGTTCGCCAAGGAAGAATTGCAAAAATTTATAGAAAAATCGTGTGGGTTCCGTTTGGAAGAATACGATGGACAGGCGCATTATATTTCGCTAGGCGAAAATGTGTATTCGCGCGATATCATTGCGTCGTACGACCTTTCAATATTAAACGAAGAGGGATTTTATATTCTGCCCAAGGACGGAAACGTTTATATCTTCGGCGCCGCACCCAAGAGTGTGATTTTTGGCGCGTACGAATTTTTAGAAAGATACCTCGGCGTTCGGTTTTTATCCGTTGATTGTTGCCATACGCCTATGCGCGACGGCTTGGAAATTCCCGAAAAGGAAGTAAAATGCGCGCCGATTTCTCCGCAAAGGCTGTATCTTTCCCATACCGCCGGCGAGGATAAGGCTTTAAGTCTTCGTTATAAATTTTCGGCGGATTTTACGCCCGATTGCAGCGACCTTGGGGCAAAAAGCAAGTGGTATACCAAAATCCCTACGTCGCATAATTCGGATTGCTACGTGCCGTACGAAAAGTATAAAGATTCACACCCCGAATTTTTCAACGTGTACTGCTACAACCTGTTCCGCACGCTTACCGTGGTGGAATTGTGTTACAGCAACGGTTTGACGGACGAGGGGGAATGGGATGAAAACGTGGAAACGTCCGTGCTTTCCGTTGCCACCGATTCGATGATGCGCTTTATGGAGGAAGATCCGTCCGTAGAATATTTCATGTTTGGCAGAGCGGACAACGAGGATTGCCGCTGCCGCTGTCCAAGATGTGAAAGGGCTCGAGAAAAGTACGGGGATGCAGGCATTATGATCGTGTTCATGAACGCCATGGCGAAAAAACTCCGTCAAAAATTTGCCGAAAAGGGTAAGGTATTTGACAAAAAATTGGTCACGTTTGCCTATCATTCCACCGTAGAACCGCCCGTAAAGGACGGAAAACCCATTTGCAAGCAGGTTATTCCCGACGAGGCGTTGTATATCCGTTACGCGCCGATTTTGGCGGATTATGCGTACGGATTGGAGGACGAAAAGCAAAACGAGGCAACGCGCAGACAGATAGAGGGTTGGTCGGTGCTCACCAAAAACGTCATGATTTGGGATTACAACGTGAGTTATCACGATTATTTTTGGTATTTCCCCAATCTTTCTTATCTGAAACAAAACATGAAAACATACCAACGTATGGGTGCGCATTATATCATGAAACAGGGTGCGAACAACGTCTCGCCCATTTGGCACGACGAACTGCACGCCTACGTATCCTCGAAACTGTTTTGGGACGTGGACGCGGACGTGGACGGGTTGGTTAGAGAATACGTTTCCTTGTATTTCGGGCCGGGCGCAGATAAGGTGCAGGCGTATATCGACGAAATGGAATCGTTGTACGAGGCGTTAAAAAAGGGCGATTTCCACGTAGCGGTCAGCGGTCACATAGCAAAGCAGCCTTATTTTTCCGCAGAGATTTATTCGCTTGCAACGCTGCAACGCCAAGAGCAAGCTTTGGAAGAGGGGATTCGTGCGGTGGAAAATTCCGATTTGCCGCGCGCAGAAAAAGACGCGTATATCAAGCGTATCAAATCGGTATTGATTACGCCGCTCCGTATGATCACGAAAAACGCGGAAAGCTATTTTGGCGAACCGAACGTCGCTTACGAGGAAAAATATTGGCGGATTGCGGACGATATCGGTGTGAGAATGTCGGGCGAGGCGATTCCACTTTTTATGGAGCTAGCCGACAACAACGCGACGACGTATAAGATTATTACGGGGCAGAATCCGACGGAAGAGGAAAAGAAAGCCGTTGCACTGTTGCAAGATTTTGTTTTTGAAAAGACGGGTGCACGCCTTCCCGTGCACACGGAAAACGCCGTCTATCCCGGGCATTTTGAACACGCAATTATGATTGGTAAAAACTTGATTACCAACGAGTTTTACAAGCAGGGTTTGGACCTTTCCGATTACGCTTATTATATAGAGGTGCAGGGCTGGTGCGTGTTCATTGACTCCGATTGCGACGTGGTGGGCGCGGTGCAAGCGTTTATAGATTTGTGCGTGCGGCAAGGCAAACAAGAGCGGTCTTTGGAAATTATATCTTGTAAACGAGTAGGAAAAACGGTTTAGGATAGCGTTCATTTGTGTGAAAAACTCCGAGAATGAATATTTTCATTCTCGGAGTTTTATTGTTCGTCGTATGCTTGCAGTTCGGTTAAAATATTTTCGGCAACATGCGCTTGGATAGAAGAATATTTTCCTTTTTCGCCGATTTTTAAGAGTTTGCCCATATGCTTAAAACCGAAAGCAGCAGGGGGTAGGTGGGTGACGATATCGTTGATATTCCGTACGATAATAAACCGTTCCCAACGTGCTTTCAACGCCGCTGTTCGTCTGCCCCAAAATACGCGCGGCGCGCCAAAGCCGTACCCTTCTATTGTAGAGCGCAAATCAGGGCGATGATACCACACGTATTCGTGGCAGAGCATCGCGAGTGCACCGCCGTGCGAATATCCTGCAATCACAATTTTTTTAACGCTTTTGTCGGCAATTTCGGGGGCGAGGAAGGGCTCTATCTCTTTCCAAGTCCGCGCAAAGCCGCGGTGGGCAAACCAAGTGGGTTTATCCATGTGCCGATAGGGTTTGGCAGGAAAGTCTAGGTTGTTTTTCCAGTCGTTTTTGCCGTCTGAGCCTTGAAAGAAGATATACAGCGTGGTGTTTTCGCGCTTGATGGCATAATTGGCGGACCGCCCGACGGTGGTATAGGGGATATGTAGGCAGGTAGAAAACAATTCGTGTAAGGTCATGGCAAATCTCCTGCTGTTATTATATGCGCTGCATGAAAGAGCGTGACAGGGGGAGGGAATAAAAAGAAAAGCCGAAACCTTTTCAGGTTTCGGCTTTCTATGCCTATAAATTTGTCACTCTATTTCGTTAGATTGTCGTGGGAACGAAGAAGTATACGCAGAAGAGAGCAGATACCACGATAGCAACGATAGAAACGTTCCAAACGGGTTTTTCTTTCTTCGTGATGGCATATTTAACAAGTTCTACAAGGTAAGCCACAACGGACATAAGAGTATAGGAGATGATACCGATACCGATACCTTTCGTGATCGAGTATGCAAGAACCATAACAACGATGGTAAGGAAAGCAGACGTTGCGTTGATAGCATTGCTGAAATCAACGTTTTTAACGTTGTTCTTCATCATTAAAACTCCTACGTAGATAAGCGCAGCTGCCGCAGCCGCCGAAGGAATAGCTGCAAACAGAGGAAGAGCGAACGTTGCCAAGAAGAACAAGCAAGCCACAGTAAATGCCGTAAGACCGGATCTACCGCCTGCGGATACGCCTGCGCCCGATTCGACAAACGTCGTAACGGTGGACGTACCGAGCATAGCACCAGTACAGGTTGCAACAGCATCGCTGATCATAATTTTGCCATAGTTATGGGGTTTATCGTTTTCGTCGGACAGAATTCTGTTACCGCCGCAACAACCAACGATGGTGCCCATGGTGTCGAACATGTCGATCATACACATTGTGATAATAAGCATGATAACGGTAAACGCCGAACCTGCAGGGAAACCGTTTTTGAATACGGTGGTAAACGAACCAAACACAGAACCATCGCCAACCGAGAAGAAGTTTTTATAGTTTTCCCAGAATTTCCAAGAAATACCGTTACTGTTACCCTTGAGGATGCTAAGGTTGGTAACGCCGAAAGGAATACCGATAATCGTAGCTCCAATGATGCCGAGGATAACGGAACCTTTTACGTTGAATTTATCCAACAAGGTAATTAAGAACAAACCCGAAAGAGCAACGATTGCCGTTTTTGCCGCAACGCCAGCAATAGGATCTACGATAACGCCCTCAATAACGGTACCGTTGTTAATGATTTGGCTTCCCCAGTTTGTAAAATCAACAAAGCCAACCTGAGTAAAGTTGTTTGTGATGATAATACCTGCATTTTGGAAACCGATGTATGCAATAAACAAACCGATACCAACGGAGATTGCACTTCTTACAGCAACGGGCATACCGTCGAATACGAGTTCACGGAAAGTTTTACCTTTAATCTTGACAAGGGATAAAAGCAAGAAAATAATACCCGAAATCAAGACCATCATAAACGCTTGACCAATCGTAAATTCAAAACCGTATTGGTAAGACATGATGCCGCCGCCGATAATGCCGCCGACAAGAGCATTAAGCCCCATACCAGAAGCTTGTGCTAATGGCATTTTAGCAAGGAACGCCATTAAAAGCGTACCGATTACTGCACCTAAAGCGGTAGCAATAAACAAAGAACTCCATCTGGAATCGCCAGGGCCAGCATATAATATCTGGTTGGGGTTGACGGTCAAAATGTAAGCCATTGCAAGGAAGGTAACGAGACCGGCAATAATTTCCGTTTTGACACTAGTTTTTTGGGCTTTCGGATCGAAACCGAGAAGTTTACCAAACTTGTTCATGTGAAACAGACCTCCTATGTGTGTGCATGTGTGCACTTAATTTTATAGTATTCTATCACAAAACATTCACAATTTCAAGGGGGTTTTGAAAAAAAATCCACAAAAATCGACAAATTTTTCCACGAGCGAACGATTTGCTTATAAAATCTTGCAAAAAAACAAAAAACATGCTACAATAGAGCAAAGAAAAAGGGTGAGGAGCGAAAAGCGTGCAACACGTGTATTTGGCGAAAATTCCAAATAAAGACGGCAAAGGGGAGCTTTTTCCTGCGCAAAGGCAGGCAGAGCTTTTATCCTGTACCAACGTGGGCGTGCGCCGACAAAAATATTACGTTTGGCGGCTTTTAGAATACGCATTGCGTCACGCTCTTGCTTTGGATATCCATGATTTGGAATTTGTAAAAATGAAGAGCGGAAAGTGGACGTCGCAAGGGTGCTGTTTTTCGCTGTCGCACAGCCATAACGCGGTGGCGGTCGCGGTATCGCATGGCGAAATCGGCGTGGACGTAGAGCTTTTGAATGCAAAAAAAGAAGATTTTTTGCAAACGACGCTGACGGCTGCGGAGGGTAAGGAATACGCTAAAATCGCCTCGCCTGCTCGGTTGGAATATTTGTTTGGCAAGTGGACGCAAAAAGAGAGCGTTTTCAAAAAGGTGGGGGACGGGTTGTTTCGACCGTCAAAAATCGTCTTGGACGGACAATTTACGGACACACGGAAAATTGCGTTGGACGGGGAAGAATACATGTTATCGGTAGCGGCGAACGATATTGCCGACGTACGGTATTATTTGGACGTGGATATAAGCGAATAGGGTGATAAGCAATATCTTTGCGTTTCTACGCAGGGAGATTGTTTTTTATGGGAAAAGCGCAGCGTTGGACAATTATTTTTTTCATTTCGTTGACACCGTTAAAATAATATGTTATAATACAAACAATAAAAAAACGGCTCTTGATAAAAGGAGAATGCTCATGATTGATATGACGTTGATTAAAAATGCAGACCCCGAAGTGTATGCGGCTATGCAGGACGAGCTTTGCCGTCAACGCGACAATATCGAACTGATTGCCAGCGAAAATATCGTATCGCCTGCGGTGATGGCGGCGATGGGTTCGCATCTTACCAACAAATATGCAGAGGGTTTGCCTTCCAAACGTTATTACGGCGGTTGTCAATACGTGGACGTCGTGGAAAATCTTGCCCGCGACCGCGTCAAAGAACTGTTTGGTTGCGACCATTGCAACGTACAGCCCCACAGCGGCGCGCAGGCGAATATTGCGGTATATTTTGCCATGTTAAAACCGGGGGATACGGTAATGGGTATGGACCTTTCGCACGGCGGACACCTTACGCACGGTTCGCCTGTCAATATTTCGGGCAGCTATTTTAATTTCGTCCCTTATAGCGTTTCTAAGCAAACGGAAGTGCTTGATTACGACGAAATGGAACGCGTAGCGGTGGCTTGCCAGCCGAAAATGATTGTTTCGGGCGCAAGCGCATATCCCCGTGTTCT
>JAZNXZ010000069.1:0-6826 GCA_045594165.1 Candidatus Scatosoma sp. | reverse complement strand
GAACAGCGAAAAGGCAGAAGACGCCCTTGTCGAGGCGCTCATTGAAGTCAAAGTTACCCCGAAAAAGAAGGAAGGGTTTGACGGCATTGCAAAACAGATTGCGGCGTTCCCCGAAGTAAAGGCGGTGTACCTTATGAGCGGCGCATACGACCTTGCCGTGTTTATCGAAGACAAGACGTTGCAACAGGTGTCTCGTTTCGTTTCCGAGCGTATTTCTACGTTCGACGGCGTGATTTCCACGGCGACGCATTTCATTTTGAAAAAATACAAAATCGAAGGGGTTCTTACGGAAAAAGAGGACGCGGATTACCGTCTGTCTATTCAGGCGTAAACAAGAGAACGGCGAGAGCCGAACCGTAGTATAATTATGAGAGAATTTGTCAACAAAAAAGCAAAATTGATACAACCGAGCGGCATTCGAAAATTTTTCGATATCGTTCGGGAAACGGAAGGCGCGATTTCCCTTGGCGTGGGCGAGCCTGATTTCGTTACGCCTTGGAAAGTGCGTTCGGCGGCGATTACTTCCTTGCAGAGGGGGTATACGCAATACACGGGCAATCGCGGTTTGCCGCAACTGCGCGATTTGATTGCGCAGTATTTGCAGGCGCGGTTTGATTTGGAATACGACCCTGCGCATATCTTGGTGACGGTGGGCGGCAGCGAGGCAATCGACCTTGCGTTGCGCGCTTGCGTCGAGTCGGGCGAGGAAGTTTTAATTCCAGACCCCGCATACGTGTCCTATTCACCGCTCGTAGCTATGTCGGACGGCGTGCCTGTGCACGTGGAGTGCCGTGAAGAGGACAACTTCGTTTTAACGGCGGAAAATTTAGAAAAAGCAATCACGCCAAACACGAAAGCGATTATTTTGACTTATCCCAACAACCCGACGGGCGCGATTATGACGCGGGAGCAGTTGGAGGAAATTGCCAAGGTGTTTATCAAGCACGATTTGCTGGTTATCACCGACGAGATTTATGCGGAATTGACCTACGGCGGCAAGCACGCGTCCATCGTCAACATCCCGGGCATGAAAGAGCGCACGGTGTATATCGGCGGTTTTTCCAAAGCGTTTGCCATGACCGGTTGGCGCATGGGGTTCGTCTGCGCGCCTGCGGAAATCGACGAGGCAATGTTCAAAATTCATCAATACGCGATTATGTGCGCCCCGACCATGTCGCAGTATGCGGCAATCGAGGCGTTGAAAGACGGCTTTTCCGATAACTTTGCAACGGTGGAAGAGATGCGCGATTCGTATGACAAGCGTCGCAAATTCGTGCTTTGTTCCTTAAAAGAAATCGGGTTGCAATGTTTTGAACCGCGCGGCGCGTTTTACGCGTTCCCGTCCGTGAAAGGAACGGGCATGGACAGCGAAACGTTTGCGGGTGAATTGCTTGCGGAAAAGAAAGTGGCAATCGTCCCCGGCGGCGCGTTTGGTAAGTTTGGCGAATATAACGCGCGTATTTCATACGCGACGAGCATGAACGCCCTTTCCGAGGCGTTTGACCGCATGGCAGATTTTGTCGATTCGATAAAATAAGCCAAAAAAATGAGAAAAAAGCCGACAAAAGGGTGTTGGTTAGATGAAATTCTTTTGAAAGAGTGCAAAAATCATTGACAAAGAACGTAAAATAAGATATAATGTGAAACAGAAAAGGATAAACGCCGTGGCTTTTTGGTGTACAAAAAGTCGCGGTTGTATTTTTAGCGTTCCGCAAAAGGACGGTTTTTTTTCGTGTTTTTAGCATTTTACGTAGGGTTCTACGACGTAAAATCGGGCGAAAGCACGTGCGAAAACGCAGCCTAAAATCAACGGGCGGAACGAGGAGGAGTAATGGCAGAACAGCAGTTTATCATGACGCAAAAAGGTTACGACGAAGCGGTAGAACGTTTGAAGTATTTGCAGACGGTAAAACGTCAGGAAATCGTGGAACGCATTTCGGAAGCGAGAAGCCACGGCGACTTGTCGGAAAATGCAGAATACGACGCGGCGCGTAACGAGCAGGCAGCAAACGAAGGCGAAATCGTTGATTTGGATTATAAAATCAAAAATGCGGTGATTTTGGAAGAAAACACGGACACGTCCTACGTGCATATCGGTTCGAAAGTGCGCGTATACGACGAGGATATGGACGAAGAAGAGGTGTATGAAATCACCGGTTCGACCGAATCTAACGCAATGGAAAACAAAATTTCCAACGAATCTCCCGTGGGTAAGGCTTTGCTCAAACACAAAGTCGGCGAAACGGTAAAGGTGGTTGCGCCCGACGGCGAATATAAACTTTTGATTAAAGAAATTTTCTAAATTTGAGGTTTTACAAATGCAAGAAAACAAAAACGTAAACGCGCCCGTAGAGGCGTCGGAAGAAGAGCAGCTTATCGAGCAGGCGAGAATCCGCCGTGAAAAGCTGGCAAGGCTTGTTTCCGAGGGGAAAAACCCCTACGAGCAGGTAAAATATCCCGTAGACGTGGACTCGGCGACGATTAAAGCAAACTTTGAAGCGTACGAGGGCAAGACGGTTGCGATGGCAGGACGTATGATGTCCCGCCGCATCATGGGCAAAGCGTCCTTTTCGCATATTGCCGACAGAAGTGGCAATATCCAAATCTACGTAACCCGTCAGGATATCGGCGAAGAAAACTATACGTCCTATAAAAAGGATTACGATATCGGCGACATTTTCGGGTTTAAGGGTTTCGTTTTCAAAACGCAGACGGGGGAAATCTCCGTGCACGTTACCGAGATTACGTTGCTGACCAAGTCCTTGTTGCCGTTGCCCGAAAAATACAACGGTTTGCAGGATAAGGATATGAAATACCGTTTGCGCCATCTCGATTTGATCATGAACAAAGACGTGCGCGACACGTTCCGCGTCCGTTCGCAAATCTTGAAAGAAATCCGCGCGTCTTTGGACGCGCGCGGGTATTTGGAAGTGGACACGCCCACGCTGTTGCCTTTGGAAATCGGCGCGGACGCAAGACCTTTCAAGACGCATCATAACGCGCTTGACCTCGATATGTATATGCGTATCGAAACGGAGCTTTTCTTAAAGCGTCTGATTGTCGGTGGCATGGACAAGGTGTACGAGGTGGGCCGCATTTTCCGTAACGAAGGTATGGACGCTTATCACAATCCCGAATTTACGTCTATTGAAATGTACGAGGCGTACAGCGATTATTTCGATATGATGGACATGATTGAGGATTTGTACAAGACGGTTACGCTGAAAGTTTGCGGGACGCTCGATATTACCTATCAGGGTACGGAAATCCACATGGGCGATTGGACGAGATTGACCATGGCAGAGGCGGTAAAAAAGTACGCGGGCGTAGATTATAACGACTGGGCGACGGACGAAGACGCGCGCGCGGCGGCAAAAGCGTTGGGTGTGGAACTTGAACACGAAAACGCAACCAAGGGTTGGGTGTTGATTGAGCTGTTCGACGCGTTTGTAGAAGATAAGTTGATTCAGCCCACCGTTATCTACGATTATCCCGTAGAAAATTCGCCTTTGGCAAAGCGCAAACCTTCCAACCCTGCATTTACCGAACGTTTTGAATATTTTATCTGCGGACACGAATACGGCAACGCGTTCTCGGAATTGAACGACCCGATTGACCAAAAGCAACGTATGGTAAAACAGGTAGAGGCGAAACGCGCCAAGGGGAACAACGACGCGCAGGTGGACGAAGATTTCATCAACGCGTTGGAATACGGTTTGCCCCCGACGGGCGGTTTGGGCATGGGGTTGGATCGTTTCGTGATGTTGCTCACTGACAGCTCCACGATCCGTGACGTCATACTCTTCCCGACGATGAAACCGAAAAAATAACGTTTAAAACGCCGATTTGCCCTTGCGGCGAATCGGCGTCGATTGTATATAGGAGTAAACATGGATGCAAAAATAACCAAATTGCGTTTGAGCAGAATGCTCTCGTACGACTGGTTCAAAATTTTAATTGCAACGGCGGCGGTTGTTGTGGTGTGGTTGTTTATCTTCACACTGACGGGGACGGCGATTATGCCCTCACAGCAATTCAGCGTGCATAATTACTTGGGGAACCAGTCTTTTTCCACAGGGGAATTTTCCGATTTTAATACAAAGGCGTTTAACAGCGATATTTTTTCCTATGAAGTGATAGAAAGCGGTGTGCCGCTCGATTTGCCCTCCAGTCCCGATAATGCAGGGGAAATGTTACAGGCACGCGCGACCTTGGAAGAGGGGGATATCGTTTTCGTGGCGGATAGCTACAATCTCGACGATATCACGGTGGAAGAAATCACGAATGGACAAACGGGGGAAATCGATTATACCTATACGTTTGGCAACACCTATTTGCAACAGTTTGTCAGCTATTACCGTTTTTATCTGTATGACATCAACGAGTATTTGAAAGACATGCGTAAGTTCGTGGGGCAGTATTATGATGGCGGCGATTATAGCACGCCGTCGGAATTAAACGAACAAAAAATCAAGGACGATTTTAACGAACGCACAAAAAAGGATAAGCGTTTTAGAAAGGCGGCGGCGCGTGCGCAGGGTGAACAGGACGAAATTGAACGTATCCAAAAATACCGCGACGCTTTGGTTAAATTCGAGTGGTATTTGGACAACGGCGTGGTTGCTTTGACCGAAACGGTGATTCCCGATTATTTTGGTGAAGGTAGGGATTTTAGGGGTACGTACAGCATCAATATGTGTCCGACGGAAGACAAGGGCGGTAAGCCCATAGCCGGGGAACCTGCCATGGACAAATTGGCAAATTGTGTTGCGTACAAACCCGTCATCACTGCGGAAGAAAACGGGAAAACGGTACTGTCCTATGGGGATAGGACGGCGGATAATATGAACGTCTGCCTGTATAATTTCGGCGGTGTGCACAGCGGTTTTCAATATGAAAGACTGTCCTATCTCGTATTTATGATTGATTATTATTCGGCAACGCCTTGCCCCCCAGGGATTTATGCGTAAGGTATTGCAGGACGAAAACGTCTTAAAAAATTGCAAAATTTTTACGATGCTGGCAGAGCAAGCTCAGCCGCACGTGTCTTTTCATACGCCTGGACATAAGGTTGGCGGTTTTGACATCACCGAGCTGTCTTATTCGGACAATTTGTCTTGTCCGACGGGGTGTATCGCGGAGGCGGAAAAGGATATTGCCGAGATTTTAGGCGGCGCGAAAAGTTTTATCTTAACGGACGGGAGCACCTGCGGTGTATTGAGTATTTTGCATGCCGCAAAGGCAATGGGCGTACAAAAAATTGCCGTTTGCGAGGACTCGCACAAGAGCGTGTTTAACGGTTGCGCTTTGCTGGGGATTACTCCGTTGGTGTATCCGCAAAAGCGTGCGCACAAAATTCCGAAAGGGTATACCATGTCTGCGTTGAAAAGGGAGTTTGCCGATATTTTAGACGAGGCAGACGCGCTGTTTTTTACTTCGCCCGATTATTACGGAAACGTTGCAGATTTAGCAGCGGCGCGCGCCTATTGCGACGAAACGGGCAAACTGCTGCTCGTAGACGGGGCGCACGGCGGACATTTGCATTTTGACCGCACCTTGTACGCAGGGGCGTATGCCGACCTTTGGGTGGACGGCGTGCATAAGAGCTTGCCTGCGTTGACGCAAGGCGCCGTTGTATCCGCGCGGACGGAGGCGCTTGGCGAAGAATTACGGTTGGCGTTGGATATATTCCGCACGACCAGTCCGTCTTATCCGATTATGGCAAGCGTGGAATATGCCGTGAAATATCTTCGAAACGCCGATTTGGAAAACCGAGTAAAAGCGTTTGTCGGCGGTTGCGACCGCGTATATTGCGGCGGTGATTGGACAAAAGTTTGCGCTGTGTTCGGCGATAACGCTTTTGCGGCGGCGAAGGACGCGGAAAGCGCAGGGCTGTATGCGGAATTTTGCGACGGCAACGTCGTAACCTTTTATTTGTCCCCTGCGACCAAGACGGAAGATTTTGAACGGCTGACGGCGTTTTTGCAAGAAACATTTCAAAAATACCCGTTGTTGAAAGATATTGAAGAAGACGACGTTGACTGTGATACGTCCCCCACGGTTTTGCCCGAAAACAGGCAAACGGAATGGGTGGATATCGACAGCGTCGCAGGCAGAATTTGCGCGCGGACGTGCGGATTGTTTCCGCCGTGTACGCCGCTTATCAAAATCGGGGAACGGATAGAAAAAGAAAAACTCGTACTGATAGAAAAAGCGGACAACGTATTCGGGTTACGCGACGGAAAAATAGAAGTATTTCAAAAGGAATAAGGGGAACGGAAGATGGCAAGAGGAAAATTTATCACTTTCGAGGGTTGCGACGGTTGCGGAAAGAGTACGCAATTAAAATTGCTTAGCGAGTATTTGGCGAAGGAAAACGTGCCGCATATTTTCACCCGTGAACCGGGCGGCGGTAAGATTTCGGAGGCGATTCGCGAGATTTTATTGAACGGTAAAAACGCCGAAATGACGGACGATTGCGAGGCTCTCCTTTACGCGGCGGCGCGTATGCAGCACCTTGCCGACCGCGTCGAACCTGCCCTTGCGGAGGGGAAATTGGTGGTGTGCGACCGCTACGTGGATTCCTCCCTTGCCTATCAGGCATACGCACGCGGTTTGGGTGTGGATTTCGTTGCGCAAATCAATGCGCAGGCGTTAAAAAAATACCGTCCCGACGTTACGATATTTATCGATTTATCTCCCGAGGCGGCGTTCAAACGCAAGCACGGAGCGGACGAAAACGACCGTTTGGAACAGGCGGGTATGGCGTTCCATCAACGCGTGTACGAAGTCGGAGGCCAAGCGGTCTTAGGAAGACAAGAGAGAC
>JAZNXZ010000068.1:0-13835 GCA_045594165.1 Candidatus Scatosoma sp. | reverse complement strand
GGTCGTAGCCATGTCGTTCTGTGAGCCAAGGAGTTGTTAGTCTCTCTTGTCTTCCTAAGACCGCTTGGCCTCCGACTTCGCTAGACGAACTGCTTTCACTACTTTCACCGCTCGAAATTTGTTCGCTGGACGAATTGCTTTCACTGCTCGAACTCGTAGGGGGGGTATCACCGCCACCGCCGCATGAAACTGTAAAAGAGCCTACTGTCAATGCGCCAAGCAAAAGACATAAAAATTTCACAATCGATTTTTTCATGCTAACGCCTTTATTTTATTGTTATAAATTCTTCGGGGTTACCTAAAACCTTAAACCCGTTGGGGTATGCCGCCAAATATTCCGCGTCGGATGCAAAGCCACCGAACAGACAGTTTGTATAACCGTTCAACATATTCGTACCGATTACGCTGCCGCCGATAGAAATTGTACCCGACAGCGTTACGTTTTCAATCGTCGCGCCCTCTTCCATCTTTTCAAATACGAAATAAATTTCCGAATCCGCTTTTAAGCCGTACGTAAACGAAACGTTTGCAAAGTTCAAATTCTTCACGTTCGCCGTCGATTTTACCGTACTAAACAACCCATATTTACCAGACGCACTCGATCTAGAGAATGTCAAATTACTAATCGTAAATCCGTTACCCTCTACCGTCGCCGCCAAATTCGCGTCGTTGGCAATATTCGTTATGCCGCTCATATCGATATTACGCGCGATATAATATTTATTAGCGGAACTCTTCAGCCCTGAGAACATCTTCTTCGCGCCGTCTTCTTTGCCGTCCGCCGTTCGGATAACCGTCCACTCTTTCGAAATATATTTTACGTAAACGATCGCATCTTCCGTTTGCCCGTCTTGGTATTTCAATTCTTGCATAATCGGCTGCGTACAAGCCTGGTCGTAGTAATACCCGACGAATTGTGCGTCACAATCTTCCGCTACGTCAATCGGCGATTTATTCAAATTCAATTCCGTCTGATAGTTATTCGTCGTAATATAGTTAGAAGTCTTTACGTAATCCTCGGCAGTGGGATCAAACGTTTTACCGGCTTTGTCGGTAATTACGATATCACTTACCAAACGTACACATGCTTTTGCTATCGGTTCCCAATACGCACCTAAATACCAAACCTCGTCTTCCGCCAACGCAGCCGTCTTAAAATCTACGGGCTTTTCCAAATTCAATTCACAAAGCCCGGTCTTATTGTCCGCAATCGGCGTACCGTCTTCCTTTGTCTCAACGTGATACCAACCCTTGAAAGCATAACCCGTATACGTCAACGTAATGGACGTACCGCTGGGAATCACGTCGACGCCGATATTCAACGGACGAGAGCCTTCTTTATACCAAATCTCTCTCGTTGTATTCCCGTTGCCAAAATCGCCACCGTTTGCATAATACATAACCGACGCCGTTACGCCGTATTTATCCTTTGCCTGTTGTTTGGTCATACCCAGTTCGCAACCGACAAACATGAGCAACGCCGCCAACGCTGATAATAACAATAACGCTGCCCTTTTCAGTCTTCTTTTCATCGAGTAAACACTTCCTTATTTTATATATACCTGCAAAAAGAGGCTTTTTTTCTCTTCTTTTTTTCTCTTCTTTTTTTGTCGTTTTTCCGATTTTTTGACACTAAGCCCCAATTTTGCTTATAACACAACTATCATTTTAACCCAAAAAAAAGTATTTGTCAAGCCATATCTTCGTTTTACGACAAATTATTTCCTCATTTATCAATTAATTTTATCACAACCGTTTTATTATTCGAAAAATGAATAGCTTTTATAGAAAAAACCGATACAAAAAGAAAAGCCCGCCCAAACCACTGCTGAGCGAACTTTTCTTTATCCTATAAACGAACTGTTATTTCGTCATTTTTTCTTGTTTTACTTTTTTGTCGATTACGTGACGGGAGGCAAGCTCTTTTTCCACGTCGTCCACCGTAATTCCGTTTTGCACCATCAACACCATTACGTGGTAAGCCAAATCGGCAATTTCGTACACCGTTTCCTTTTTATCCTGCGCATGTCCGGCAATGATAACCTCCGTGCACTCTTCCCCGACCTTTTTCAAAATCTTATCCAACCCCTTTTCAAACAGGTAGGTGGTATACGACCCCTGCGGCATTTCCGCCTTTCTACCCTCCAACAAAGCGTATAAGCCGCGCAGGCTAAATTCATGTCTTTCTTCGTCGATATATAAGGGCTGATAGAAACAGCTTTCCGCGCCGGTATGGCAGGCAGGACCGTCCTTTTCCACCTTGACGACCAGTGCATCCTTATCGCAATCCGCCGTAATGGATACGACGTGCTGATAATTGCCGCTCGTTTCCCCTTTGCGCCAAAGCTGCTGACGGCTGCGGCTGAAAAAACAAGTCTTTCGTTCTTGCAGGGTAATCGCCAAACTCTCCGCGTTCATATACGCGAGCGTCAAAACGTCTTTCGTCACCGCATCCACCACGATGGCGGGAATTAAACCCTTTTCGTCAAATTTCAATTCTTCTATCTTCAACATGCTTTCTTCTCCTTTTAGATACGCGACGAAATACCGTTTTCCGTCAAAACTTTTTTCAAATCGGCAATTTTAATTTCGCCAAAATGGAACACACACGCCGCCAAACCTGCGTCAATATCGGGAATTTCCTTAAACAACGTTACAAAATCGGCAATACTTCCTGCCCCACCCGAGGCAATCACGGGTACGTCCACCGCCGCACATACCACCTTTAACAATTCTATATCAAAGCCGTTTTTCACGCCGTCCGTATCCATAGAGTTGACCACGACTTCGCCCGCGCCCTCGCCTACGCAACGCTTAATCCAAGACACCGCCTCCATGCCCGTATCTTCTCTGCCACCTTTTGCAAAAACGTGAAACGCGCCGTTTACTCGCTTGATATCAGCGGAGATAACCACGCATTGGTCGCCGTATTTTTGCGCCGCTTCCTTTATTAAAGTCGGGTTTGCAATCGCGCCCGAATTCACGCTAACCTTGTCTGCACCGCAGGAAAGCACACGCTCAAAATCCGCAACGCTGCGGATACCGCCCCCCACCGTCAGGGGGATAAACACCGATTTTGCCGCCTCACGCAACACGTCGGTAAATAACGCTCTACCCTCCGCTGAGGCGGTAATATCGTAGAACACCAGCTCGTCCGCGCCGCACTCCGAATAATATTTCGCCAAATCAACGGGCGAGGCAACCTCGCGCAAGCCCTCGAAATTGACACCTTTTACCACCCTGCCGTCCTTTACGTCGAGGCAGGGAATAATTCTTTTCGTTATCATTTTGCCACCTGTATTGCTTTTGCCAAATCAATCGCGCCGATATAATATGCTTTGCCGATAATCGCGCCGTACGTACCCGCCGCCGCCAAAGCCGCTACGTCGTCTATCGACGAAACCCCACCCGACGCCACGATATCAATCGTATATTTTTCGCCGAGTTCTTTATATAACGCTCTGTTCGTCCCCTTCATAGCACCGTCTTTGGATATGTCCGTACAAATTACCGTCTTTACGCCAAGCGATTGCATCTTTTCAAAAAACGCGTCCGTCGTGTATTCCGATTTTTCCACCCAACCGCGAATAGCAATTCGCCCGTCCGCGATATCCGCGCCAACGGCAATTTTATCCCCGTATTTCGCCAAAGCCGCCTGCAAAAACGCCTCGTCCGTTACCGCAGCCGTTCCCAAAATCACACGGTTCGCCCCCACGGAAAGGTACTTTCCCACCGTTTCCATATTACGAATACCGCCGCCGATTTCAATAAATAAACCCGTTTCTTTTGCGATTTTTTCCACGACGTCCAAATGCGCAGGCTTTCCTATCTTTGCGCCCTCCAAATCAACCACGTGGATATACTCTGCGCCCTGCCGCACAAAATCTTGCGCAACAAGGGCGGGGTCGTCGTTGTACACCGTCATCTGCGCGTAATCCCCTTTGTATAACCGCACCGCCTTTCCGCCGTATAAATCAATAGCCGGGAAAATTTTCATACCTCTCTTCCTTTTTGCCTATAAATTTGCCTGTATTTTCTCGAAAAAGCGTTACATCTCACAGAACGCCTGCAAAATTTTCAGCCCTACGTCCCCACTCTTTTCAGGGTGGAATTGACAGCCGTATACATTTCCGCTAGCCACCGCCGCCGTCAACGGTTTGCCGTACTCCGTATCCGCCAGCAAGCTATCCTCACAGCCCTTTACAAAATACGAATGCACAAAATACACGTAATCGCCGTCTTTGATATATTTGAACAAAGGATTATCACGGACAAACCGCAACGAGTTCCAACCGATATGAGGCACTTTCAACGTATCGTCTATATACCCTCGCATAGGCACAACGTCGCCTTTCAAAAGTCCCAAACCCTTATGCTCGCCGTATTCATGGCTCGTTTCAAACAGCAGTTGCATACCAAGACATACGCCAAGCAACGGTTTCCCCTTTGCGACTTGCGCGCGAATCACTTCGTCCAAACCGCTCTCGTGCAATTTTTTAGTCGCGTCCGCAAACGCCCCGACGCCCGGCAAAATAATTTGGTCGGCGCGCTCTATCACCGCCCTATCCGAAGTAACAACCGCCTCCGCGCCCCCTCGGTTTAAGGACGACACCAAGGAAAACAAGTTCCCCACGCCGTAATCTAAAATTGCTACCATTTACAAAACTCCTTTCGTCGAGGGAATTTCATCCGCGCGGCGTTCGTCGATTGCCGTCGCTTTCCCCAGCGTTCTTGCCACCGATTTGAACACGCCCTCGATAATATGGTGTGCATTTTTCCCTGCAAGCTGCGTGATATGCAAGGTTACCTTTGCCTCGCGCACGAACGCCATCCAAAATTCTTCGCAAAGCTCGGTATCGAAATCGCCCACCTTTGCGCAGGGTAAATCCAAGACAATCGACAAATAATCTCTGCCCGAAATATCCACCGCCGAACGAATCAACGTTTCGTCCATCGGCAGCATGGTATCCCCATAACGGGTGATACCCTTTTTGTCGCCCAAAGCATTGAAAAACGCTTTACCCAACGCAATGCCGATATCTTCCGTCGTGTGGTGATAATCCACCTCCACGTCCCCTTTACATTTGACGGTCAAATCATACCCCGAGTGTTTTGCAAACAAAGTCAGCATGTGGTCTAAAAACCCGCAACCGCTGTCGATTGTGCTTTTGCCCGCGCCGTCTAAATTAAGCGTCAGCATAATATCCGTTTCGCCCGTTTTTCTTACAATTTCCGCCGTTCTCATGATTCTTCCCCCAAAATTTCCGCCGTCTTTTCCAACAAGACGTCCATTTGTTCCTTCGTGCCAATGGTGATACGCACAAAATCCGCAATACGCGGTGCATTGAACTGCCGCACCAAAACCCCTTTTGCTTTTAATCGTTCATACAACGCCCTGCCGCCAATCTTGTCTGATTTCGCAAACAGGAAATTCGTTTTGGAATCCAAAACGGTAAAGCCCAATTTTTTCAAAGCGTCCGCCGTATACGCGCGCGTTTCCTGAATCGCCGCGCAGTTACGAGCAAACCACTCCGTTTCGCAAAGTGCCGCGAGCCCTGCCGCCGCCGTCATGCGGTTGACGTTGTAAGGGTTCGTCGAATATTTTACCGTGTTCAAATCGGCAATCAATTTTTCGTTACCGATAACCACGCCCAAGCGCGCCCCCGCCAAAGAACGGGATTTTGAAAACGTCTGCGTAACCAACAAATTATCGTACTTATTCACGAGCGGAACAGCCGTTTCGCCGCCAAAATCCACGTACGCCTCGTCGATTATTACGACGTTATCAGGGTTGCTTTTGACAATCTCTTCCACCTGCACCAAAGGCAACGCAAGCCCCGTAGGCGCGTTGGGGTTAGCAATGACGATATTTTTCCCAATCCCCACGTAGTCTTGATAATCCACCGAAAAATCGTCTTTGAGCGGTATCGTTTGATAGGGAATCCCGTTCAGCTGCGCAAATACGGAATAAAACCCGTACGTGATATCGGGGAACACGATAGGGTGTTTGTCGTCGCAAAATGCCATAAAGGCAAAATTCAACCCCTCGTCCGAGCCGTTTGTCATCAGCACTTGCGCTTTCTTTACTCCCCAAACCTGCGCCGCTTTTTCCGTCAAAGCCGCGCACTCGGGGTCGGAATACAGTTGCAATTTCCCTGCCTCCGCCTTTGCCGCCGCCACCACCGACGCGGGGGGCGCAAAGGGCGATTCGTTGGTATTGAGTTTGATATATTGCGCGTCCTTGGGCTGTTCCCCAGGTACGTACGGCGTCAAAGCCGCGTACTTCGCGCTGAAAAATTTACTCATAATCTATCCTTTATTCTTTATCAAAGCGGATTGTCGCGCTCCTCGCGTGCGCCTGCAATCCCTCTTTCTTTGCAAAGGTCGCCACCTTTTCCGACACCTTTTCCAAACCGCCTTTCGTGTAATAGCAAAATTGCGATTTTTTCACAAAATCATCCACCGATAAGGGGGACGAGAATTTTGCCGTACCGCTCGTCGGCAAAGTATGGTTCGGTCCTGCGAAATAATCCCCCAACGCCTCGGGGCAATATTTTCCCATAAAAATCGAACCTGCGTGCCGTATCTTATCCAAATAATCAAACGGGTTGTCTAAGCAAAGTTCCAAATGTTCAGGCGCAATCTCGTTGGAAATTTCAATCGCGTCCGACAAATCGTTCGCCAAGATAATTTTGCCGTTGTTATCAATCGACGTACGGGCAATTTCCGCACGCGAGAGTAAAGGAATTTGTCTTTCCAATTCCGTAGCAACCGCCGTTGCAAGTTCTGCGCTGTCGGTAACAAGCACCGCGCTTGCCATTTTGTCGTGTTCTGCCTGCGACAACAAATCCGCCGCAATATGTTTGGGGTTGTTCGTACCGTCGGCAAGCACCAAAATCTCGCTAGGTCCAGCAATCATGTCGATATCCACTTTGCCGAACACCTGTTTTTTCGCCTCGGCAACGAACGCGTTTCCAGGCCCTACGATTTTATCCACTTTGGGTACGCTTTCCGTGCCGTAAGCCAGCGCCGCAACCGCCTGCGCGCCGCCCACCTTGAAAATACGCGTTACACCCGCCACTTTCGCCGCCGCCAAAATATCGGGATTTACGCTCCCATCCTTTGCGGGGGGCGTTACCATAACGATTTCTTTACAGCCCGCAATCTTGGCAGGAATCGCGTCCATGAGCACCGTAGACGGATACGCCGCCGTACCGCCAGGCACGTACAACCCTACCCTATCGAGAGGGGTAACTTTCTGTCCGATTACCACGCCGTCCGCTTTTTCAATCGTAAAACCCTCTTTTACTTGCTTTTGGTGGAACAAGCGGATATTTTCCGCCGCCTCTTCCAAAATCGCCACGAAAGCCTTGTCCGCGTTTTGATACGCGGTATCGATTTCCGCCTGCGTAACTTCCAACGCCGTCAGCTTGACTTTGTCAAATTTTTCCGCGTACGCAAACAGAGCCGCGTCTTTGTTTTTAATAACTTCCGCGATAATCTCCGCCACAATCCCCTCTACGCTCGCCGTCGGACTGACGCGCGCAAAAATTTCTTCGGCGGGAACTTCGCCCCATTTATAAATTTTTATCATAACTCGCTCTCACTAAGCAGAAGTTTTACCTGCTCCGTCAAATTTTCTATCTCTTTCGTCTTGAATTTGAAACTTGCCTTGTTGGCAATCAAACGCGCGCTAATCGGAAAAATCGTTTCGATTACTTCCAAATCGTTCTCTTTCAGCGTGCTACCCGTTTCCACGATATCCACGATAACGTCCGAAAGCCCCAAAATCGGCGCAATCTCAATAGAGCCGTTCAGGTGGATAATATCGATATCACGGCTTTTCGCCGCATAATAACGCTTTGCGCAGTTCACAAACTTCGTCGCCACTTTCAAGGTGTGCCGTCCGTCGTCGTAAAAACCTTTTTTCGCAGCAACCGCCAAACGGCAAATCCCCGTTTTCATATCCAACAGTTCGTATACTTCGGGGGAATATTCCGCCAAAATATCCTTGCCGCAAACACCGATATCCGCCGCCCCGCGTTCCACGTAAATAGACACGTCCGAGGGCTTTACCCAAAAATAACGCACACCTTTTTCTTCATTTTCAAAAATCAGTTTACGGCTTTTTTCTTTAATGGACGGACACTCGTACCCCGCCCGCTCGAACAAATCGTACACCTTTTCACCAAGTCTACCTTTCGGCAATGCGATATTAATCATACTTTGCACCCCCGTAAATCGACGGTTTCTTTACAACGCAACGTATTTTCCTTCGTCTGCGCGCTGACTGAACAACCTTTTTTTATCAGCTTTTCCACCGTTTTTACCACCTGCGAAAGCGCCGTCTTTTCGTCGTATAACACCACCACGTCCACGTCCGTCGCGCTCTTTTCTTCATTAAATCCGTCCAACAAATCCAGATATACGGCAAACCCGATTGCCCCCGTATCTTTGCCCAAACGCGTCATCATTTTATCGTATCTACCGCCCGAAAGTACCCCTTCCGCTACGCCGTCGATAAAACCTTTGAACACCACGTCGCTGTAATAATTCATATCGTTGACAACGGAAAAATCTAGACGGATTTTGTCGGCGTATTTCGACGAGGACAGCAGTTTGCAAAGGGCTTGCAATTTCTTAAACGCCGCCTTAGCTTTGCCCTTGCAAATCGGCGCAATTTTTTCCAAAACCTCGTCCATTGCCCCGTACGCCGTAAACAACGTCAGCAAGCTTTGTTTTGCCTGTTCATCCACCCCAAAGCTATCGCAAAGGTTTTCCGTTTCATGCACGTTCTTTTCCGCAAGGTATCCCATTGCCGCACTTTGAAAAGCCTTGTCTGCGCACACGCTATCAAGCACCGCCGACAACACGCCAAGGTGGGACACGTCCAAAACAAAGTTTTCGGAAATTTCCGCAAGGCTGCCTGCCGCTAGCGTCAACGTTTCGTATTCGTCATACAAACCGATATCGCCGATACACTCCAAGCCGACTTGTCGGATTTCCTTAAACTGCTTGGTCTTTGCCGAAATACGGTACACGTTTTCGTCGTAATACACCTTACGTTTCCCCTCTGCGTCCGCGCTATTGCGGATAATCGAGAGCGTAACGTCGGGTTTTAACGCCAACAATTTTCCGTCCGTATCGTTGAACGTGATGACGCCGTCGCCCACCAAAAATTCCTTGTTGGCAACGTAGAGGTCGTATTCTTCAAATTTACTCATCTTATACGGCTGATATCCGTATGTTTTATATAACGAGCGCAATGCTAACGAAATGCGTTCTTCCTGTTTCAAGACTTTTTCTATCATCTAATTCCTCCGCGATCACAGCGCGTACTTTCTAAAAAAATAAGCAGGTGTACAGCTCCAAGCATGGCAGTAACTATTCAACAGTGCGCCGCCCTGCCCATAAGGGCTTTCCTGTAAATTATCGGGATTAAATACTTCGTAAAAAGTGTCCGCACCATCTTCTACCATCTTTCCCCAATACCATAAAATCATTTCTTTGGCAGTGGAAAATAAACCGCAATCACACAAAGCTTGCACGTAATAATGATACATATACGGCGACGTCGGTTTCACGGCGTTTTCATAGGTCGCTAACCGCTGTAATACCGCAGCCCGCTTTTCAACGGTAAGGACACCCGCTAATACGCTCCACACGTTTTGCGCATAGGAAATCCGTCCACCCTTCCCCACAAAAACACCGCGCTCTTCGTCGTAATACGCTTGCAACGCCGCCGATTTTTGTTCTATTTCTTCGTCTATCCAACACAACGTTTCACCAAGTGCTACACTCAATTTTTTCAACGCTTTTGCCGCATATACGTACACGGCTTGTCCACAGGCAACCCTATCAATTTCTTCCGACCAATCAATATGAACCCAACCAACGTTTTCGTTTTCTTTCAATTTTCCGTCTTGATCAAAAAAATCTGCTATCAACTGCAACTGTTTCACCGCCGTCGGGAAAAGCTCTTTTGCCGTTTGCTCATCTTTGGCGTTTTCATAATATTCTAGCAACGCCGAAATAAACAGCAAGGGATAATCAAACATATCCCCCTGCGGAACGTAGACGCTCGGAGTCGTGAATATACACCCTTTGCACAACCCTCGTTCGTTTGTCATTGCTGCAAATAAATACAAACATTTTTTCACCAACTCGTAATTGCAATAGGTTTCGTAATTTACCAACGCTTCCAAACGCAAATCACCCAGCCAAAGCCGCCTATCCCGTTTTGGTCCATCTTCAAAGACTTCTTGCATGCAACTACGCAACGTCCGCACAGACACTTCGTCTATTCTCTTTTCAAGAGGCGTATTTCCAACGCAATCCACTTCTCCAAAAGCCGAAGTTCTTTCTTCCATCTCGACTTCGTTCACGCAAACAAAGTATTCTGTCGAAACCGCAGACAATTCCACGCATACAAACCGACAAGCATACCGAGTAGGCAATTCTAAAACGAACGGTAGTTCGTGAATACGCACCCGCTCTTTTTGTATCCAAGCCTCGCTCATACCGCCCGTATATTGCATATTTTTTGCCGCAAGCTCCCGCTTGTTTTCTGCAAAAAATAAATCTACGGTGAAAGGCGCGTCAAAACAACCTTTTCCCAGTGAAAAACGAATTTTAATATTTCCAACGAAATGATTGCCAAAATCAAATACCCGTTCTTCTCCCTTTTGTAAGGCAGAAAAATCCCCCCGTGCTTTTATCGTTTCTCGTTTGCAACGCACCTCGGTTTTTATTGCTTTTTTCAGAAAAAGTTCGTTCATCCTTTCCCCCATATCCAACCTTATCTAGTCTTACTTAGGTTTATTTAGCCTTGCCAGGCATACACCCGTACCCCGAACACGCCTTCGATTGCCGACAGTTTTTTAATAATCTTCTCGTCCGCCGCCACGTTGGTTTCCACAATCGTATACGCAATTTCACCCTTTGAACCGTTGGCAAGGTTTTCAATGTTGATACCCTCTGCCGAGAACGCCGACGTGATTTGCGTCAACATATTCGGAATATTTTTGTTCATGATACAAACGCGCGGTTTTTCCGAAAGCGGAATCCCCACCGTCGGGAAATTGACGCTGTTGCGGATATTACCGCAGGTCAAAAATTCGTCCAGCTGTTGCGCCGCCATCACCGCGCAATGGTCTTCCGATTCCACCGTGGACGCGCCAAGGTGCGGAATCGCAATCATGCCTGCTACCCCCGCCGTTTCATCCGTCGGGAAATCGGTAACGTACGCCGCCACTTTTTTACTTTCCAACGCAGCCTTTACGTCCGCCGCATTGACGAGGTCGGCACGCGCCAAATTCAAAATACGCACGCCGTCTTTCATCTTTGCAATCGAGCTTTCGCAAATCATATTTTTCGTCTGCGGCGTTGCGGGAACGTGCAACGTAATATAATCGCAATGCGCAAAAATATCGTTATAATCGGACGCCTGCCGAACGGAGGGCGCTAAGCTCCACGCCGCTTTCGCCGTGATATACGGGTCGTAACCCATAACGTTCATGCCCAGCGAAATCGCCGCGTTGGCAACCATACCGCCGATTGCGCCAAGCCCGATAACACCCAAGGTTTTTCCGGCAAGCTCATGCCCGACAAACGCAGATTTTCCTTTCTCAACGAGTTTCGCAACGTCCGTTTGCCCTGCCAAAGTTTCCACCCATTTCACGCCGCCGATAACGTCGCGCGACGCCAAAACGAGCGCCGCAATGGCAAGCTCTTTTACCGCGTTCGCATTTGCGCCCGGAGTATTGAAAACGACAATCCCCTTTTCCGTGCATTTGTCAACGGGGATATTGTTTACCCCTGCTCCGCAACGGGCAATCGCTCGCAAATTTTCTGAAAACGGAACTTCGTGCAAAGCCGCCGAACGCACCATGATTGCATCTTCGTTTTCCACGCAATCGCTAACTTCGTATTTTGCAGGGGACAAAACGTCCGTCCCCACTTTTGCAATTTTATTCATCAATTTAACTTTTAACATAATACCCTCTCCAAAGCTTTGACAGTATACCACGCTTTTTCCCTTTGTCAAGGGAGTACTGCCATTATTTTTTGATTTTTCGTAAATTATTTTTTCGGGTTATTTTTCGCAAACTCTTTCATAAAGGCAACCAACTTTTCCACGCCCTCGTACGGCATAGCGTTGTAGATGGAAGCGCGCATACCGCCAACCGAACGGTGTCCTTTCAAATTTACCAACCCGTTTGCCGCCGCCTCGCTAGCGAACTTCTTATCCAAGTCCGCATCCCCCGTTACGAAGGTAACGTTCATCATGGAACGGCTTGCCTTTTCCACAGGCGCAACGTAATAATCCTGGCTGTCCAAATAATCGTACAAAAGCGCCGCTTTCTTTTCATTGCGCTTTTTCATTTCTTCCAAACCGCCGAGGGACAAAATCCACTCGTATACCAACTTCGCGATATAAATGCAATAGGTGGGCGGCGTGTTATACATAGAGCCGTTGTCCGCCATCGTCTTATAATCGAGCATGGTCGGCGTTTCAAGGCGCGCTTTGCCAAGCAAATCCTCGCGCACGATTACCACCGTCAAACCCGCCGCCGACATGTTCTTTTGTGCCCCTGCGTAGATCACGCCAAATTTGGACACGTCCACGGGTTCGCTTAAAATGCACGACGACATATCGGCAACGAGCGGTACTTTGCCCGTTTCGGGAATATAATAAAATTTCGTGCCGTAAATGGTGTTGTTAAAACACATATGCACGTAGTCGGCGTCGGGGTTCAACGACAAACTCTCTTTGGTCGGAACTGCCGAGAAATTGATATCTTTCGTACTTGCCGCCGATTTTACGTCGCCGTATTTTTGCGCCTCTTTGTACGCCTTGGACGAGAACTGCCCCGATAAAATATAGTCGGCGGAATTCCCTACGCCAAGAAGATTGAGGGGAACTGCCGCAAACTGCGTAGACGCCCCGCCCTGCAAAAACAGCACTTTGTAGTTGTCGGGAATATTCATAACCTTACGCAACAACGTTTCTGCATCCGTGATAATTTTTTCATACACGGGGGAGCGGTGGCTCATTTCCATAACGGACATGCCGCTGTTTTCATAATTCATCATTTGCGCAGCCGCTTTTTCCAAAACGCACTCGGGCAACATTGAAGGCCCTGCCGAAAAATTGTACACTCTTTCCATAACTCTCTCCTTATATACGGCATAAACGAAAAAATCGAATATGGAGCGCATTTCAATCAAAAATATTGATTATTGTTTATTGTATCACAATCGGCGCGTAAAAAGCAAGGATTTTACAGCAAAAAAACCGCTTTTTTCCTTTATTTTTCAGCATTTTTATTAAAAAATAAGACAAGGACGGAAAGATACCGCTTTTCCGCCCTTTTATTGTATGTGTTTTTCCGTTGTTTGGGAACTTCTTCCGCCTTAATTTACCGACTTTTTCCGCCGTGTTTATTCGCCGTCGAGCATAATGCGGATAATTTCTTTGTCCGTTTCTCGCATACCTTTATATGCAAGGCGGGAAACGCTTTTTATCGTGTCTTCCACACCCGATTTTACAATGCCGTCCCCTGCGTAGAATTGGTTGCCGTTATAGAACATATTTAACCCGAGCAAACCGCTTTCCACAGCCGTCGCGATTTTTGCCGCACAGCTTGCTTTTGCGCCGTCGCAAATGATACCCGAATCGATTGCAAGCGCATTGACGAGGGCGTGTTCCACCTCTTCCGCACCGCCGCCAAGCAAATACGCAATACCGCAAGCCGCGCCTGCGCCTGCCGATACGACGCCGCAATACGCCGACAATGCCCCGATACCGTCCTTTAAGTGAATGGTGATGAGAT
>JAZNXZ010000067.1:0-3846 GCA_045594165.1 Candidatus Scatosoma sp. | reverse complement strand
CGCCACGCGCCCCTCTGCGCTATCGGGAATTCCGTTCTCGTCCAAAGTCAACGCCACGACCACGCCGCCGTATTTTTTCACAAGCGGGAACACCGTCGCCATGCTTTCCTCTTTCCCATTGACGGAATTTACCAACGGTTTACCGTTGTACAAACGCATTGCCCTTTCCATCGCGACGCCGTCCGACGTATCGATTTGCAAAGGCAGATTGATAACCGCTTGCAATTCCTCGATATAGCGGGGCAACTCCGTCCTTTCGTCAATCTCGGGCGAACCGACGTTGACGTCCAAAATATGCGCGCCCTTTTCCTGCTGCGCAATCCCTTCCGACAAAATATACGCCGTATCCTTTTCCTTTAACGCCTGCTTAAACCGCTTTTTCCCCGTGGGGTTGATGCGCTCCCCAATCAGCACGGGGCGGTCGAAATCGACCGCGTGCGTGTACGAGGAAACGCAGGTAATTTTTTTGTTTGTAATCGGCAGAGCCGACAAAGTTTTCGTTGCCGCCACCGTCGCCGCAATATAGCTCGGCGTCGTGCCGCAACAACCGCCGATAAGCCGCGCGCCCTTTTTTACAAAGTCCGCCATACACTCGGCAAACTGATATTCGTCGATATCGTAACGGGTATTTTCGCCGTCCGAGATAGGCAAGCCTGCGTTGGGTTTGACAAGCACGGGTACGCTTGCCCGCGCAAGCAATTCTTCCACCACGCCGACCATTTGTTTCGGACCGACCGAACAGTTTACGCCGATAGCGTCCACGCCCAAACCTTCCAGCATTGCCACCATTGCCGCAGGGGTTGCCCCCGTCATCAATTTTCCATCCTCGCCGTACGCGCAGGACACGAACACGGGCAGGGAAGTGTTTTCCTTTACCGCCAACACCGCCGCTTTCGTTTCGTACGAGTCCCCCATGGTTTCAATCAAAACGCAATCTGCGCCGTACTTTTCGCCAAGGCGCGCCGTTTTTGCAAACGTTGCCACGGCGTCCTCAAAAGCAAAATCTCCGTACGGTTTTAACAGTTTCCCCGTCGGACCGATATCCAGCGCCACAAATTTTTCTTGCCTGCCTTGCGCCGTTTTCGCCGCCGCGCGGACGTTTTCTATCGCCGCTTTGACGATTTCTTCCAACTCGCTTTCGGTAAATTTCAAAACGTTCGCACCGAAGGTATTCGTCGCGACAATATTGCTACCCGCGTTAAAGTACGCGCGGTGGATTTCCTGCACAGCTGCCGCATGCGTAACGTTCCAACGTTCGGGCAATTCCCCCAAAGGCAGTCCCGCCGCCTGCAACAGCGTACCCGTCCCACCGTCCAAATAGACGATATTCTGTTGTATAAACGTTTTTACGTCCATTGTTACTCCCTCTTAAACGAGCAATCTTCTTTCCCGCAAACCGCGCAATTTTTTTGCACTTTTTCTATCTCGCCGCCGTCCTTTATCCCAAACGCCGCCGTTACCGATTTCGTCGGCGACATCAAAAAACTTTCCGTCAACGTTACGCCGATATGTTTCGACGGATTGAGTAGCGCAAACATTTCCTTTTGCGCCGTCAAGGGAAAATCCCCGTACCCGGGGCTAAACCGTTTTTGCGCGCACTTGTTTTTTTCCTTTTGCTCAGCGCAAAATCCGTTGCAAAATTCGTTGCAAAACACGTCGCACAGCCGTTCAATCCGCTCCGCGCCGATTGCCTGAAACAGCAAAGCCTTTGCCGTCGCCACGCTGGAATAACGGTGAATAAGCCTATCGATTTCTATGCCTACCGTCGCCGCAAACACCGTGACATTTTCACAATCTTCCGTCCACGTTTTCGCCGTTTCGCTCTGCGGAAAAATTTCAAAAAATTCCGCCCTCGTCAGCGTAACGTAACAAACCCGCGGCGTAAAAACGCCGTCGCACTCCGCCAAGCACTCGTCTAACAGCGCCTGCACTTCCCCGCTTTCTTCGCCGCGCGCGCCTGCATAGCGCAAAATCTCACGGCGGTCATACGCGGGTAAAGTTTTATACGTTTTTATCAAAACCGCTTTATGCATGTTTGCCTATGATATTTGATAAATTGTTTTGGATAGCCGCCGCCACGTCGGGCTTGTTCATGGAATACACATGCACGTTGGTTACGCCGTTTGCAAACAGGTCGATAATCTGGTCGGTTGCATACGCAATCCCCGCCTGTTTCATTGCCGTAGAATCGCCCCCGAATTTATCGACGAGCGTCTTAAACCGCTGCGGCATAAACGAACCGGAAAGATTGATGGCGCGCTCTACCTGCTTTGCGTTGGTAATCGGCATAATCCCTGCAATCACGGGGACTTCGATACCCGCCTCGCGGATTTTATACAGGAAATTATACAACAGATTGTTGTCGAAAAACATCTGCGTCGTCAAAAAATCACAACCCGCGTCCACTTTTTCTTTGAGGTATCGGATATCGTCCTTTTGCGAAAGACTTTCGGGATGCACCTCGGGATAACAAGCCCCGCCGATACAAAAATCCGCGCCGCTTTGTTTCAATTCCGCAATCAAATCAACGGCGTGGCGGTACGCCCAATTACTGCGGTCTTGTCCTTGCATATCCGCAGGAATATCCCCACGCAACGCCATGACGTTTTCAATGCCCGCCTCCTTAAAATCGTTGATACGCGCCGCCACCGTTTCTTTGGTGGACGATACGCAGGTAAGGTGCGCCAAGGACGGCACGCCAAACGCTTCGCGAATATTTTTGGCGATAGCAAGGGTGTACTTGCTTGTTCCGCCGCCCGCGCCGTAAGTTACGCTCATAAACGCAGGGGACAGCTTGGCAATCTCTTCCGTCGCCGTCTTTACGCTGTCGTAATTATCGTCCGTCTTTGGAGGAAAGACCTCAAAAGACAGCGAATATTTATTTTGTTTGAAAATGTCCGTCAGTTTCATAAGTAAGGCGCTCCATAACTCACCATTTTATATTATAATATAAAATGCACGACTTGACAAGGATTTTTATGGGCTTTATCACGACTTTTCTAAAAAAATCCCGCTTGACAAGGGATATAAAAAGTTTTATAATAACGGTATGAAAACAGAACTGCTGATAAAACCGATTGCATATATCCGTAACGACTATAAAGAAAAATTCGGTATCCCTCGCCAGAGCGGCCGCGCGCCCTCCGTGCTGTCGGAAATCGTCTTTGAAAAGGCATACCAAAACCCCGACGCTTTCCGCGAAATCGAGGGATTTTCCCACCTTTGGCTGTTGTTCGATTTTTCCCTTGCGCACCGCGAAGAGTGGTCGGCAACCGTCCGTCCGCCCCGCCTTGGCGGCAACGCCCGCGTCGGCGTTTTTGCCAGCCGTTCCCCTTTCCGTCCCAATCCTATCGGGCTGTCCTGCGTGCGCCTTTTGCGCGTGGAAAAACGGGAAAACGACGGCGTGGTTTTAATCGTTTCGGGAGCGGACCTTTTGGACGGAACACCTATTTTCGATATCAAACCCTACCTGCCCTTTGCGGATTGTATCGAGGACGCAACGGGCGGTTACGCCGCCGAGCACGAGGGGTATGGCTTGTCCGTGAATTTCCCCGAAAGCTTGCTTGGCAAAATTGCCGCGGAAAAACGTCAGGGCTTGTTAGAGGCGCTTGCCGACGACCCGCGCCCCTCTTATCAGGAAGATTCCCAGCGCGTTTACGGTATGCGTTTTGGGAAATACGAAATTAAATTTTCAGTAGAAAACGGCGTTTTGACGGTGGTGTCCGTCGAATAAACACTCGTTTAGACAGTATAAAAGGATAACGAAAAATTTCGTAATCCTTTTCATTTTTTTACTCTGTAAAACAGGTTAAAATTTTCTTTCGTACAGCTCCTTTGCAATTTTGA
>JAZNXZ010000066.1:0-4881 GCA_045594165.1 Candidatus Scatosoma sp. | reverse complement strand
AGATTGGCGCGCAGTACGTAGCGGTCATTGGCGGTAACGAGCTTGCGGAAGGGAAAGCGAACGTGAAATGTATGGCGACAGGGGAAAGCGAAAGCGTAGCTTTTGCCGAGATGCTCGCATATTTTCAAAGCAAATAAACATACTAACAAAGGGGAAAGATTATGGTAAAATACATTACGGCGAAAGAATTGGACGAACTCTTGCAAAATACGGATAAGACGGTATTTTGTGATTTTTGGGCGAGCTGGTGCGGACCTTGCAGAATGCTCGCGCCCGTGTTTGAAGAACTTTCGGATAAGTACGAAGGGGAGGCGGTATTCGTAAAAATCGACGTAGACGAAGAGGACAGCGAGGCTGCGGCGATGAAATACGGCATTTCGTCCATTCCGAATATTATCGTTTTCAAGGGCGGAAAACCCGTTGCCAACAATTTAGGGTTCGTTCCCGAGGCGGCGTTGGATTCCTTTATCAAATCCAACCTTTGAAAACAGAGTAAAAGGCAGGAAAAAACCCGACGGGGCGTCCGTCGGGTTTTCTATTTTGTTGTTTATCGTCAGCCACCCGTCGGGTAGCGAAACAATCGATTAATAATTTTCCGCTCTTACCTGGAAGTATGCCTGAGGATGTGCGCAGATAGGGCAAACTTCGGGTGCTTTCTTGCCAACTACGATATGACCGCAGTTAGAACATTGCCATACGGCGTCGCCGTCCTTAGAGAATACAAGGTCGCCCTTCACGTTGGCAAGCAACTTTCTATATCTTTCTTCGTGTTCCTTTTCAATAGCCGCAACGCCTTCGAACAATTTTGCGATATCTTCAAAACCTTCTTCGTGCGCAACTTTTGCAAAGCCGTCGTACATATCCGTCCATTCGTAGTTTTCGCCCATAGCCGCCTCTAAAAGGTTTTCTGCGGTGGAGGAAATTTCGCCGCCGTTCAAAAGTTTGAACCAAATCTTAGCGTGTTCCTGTTCGTTCTTTGCGGTTTCTTCAAAGATTGCCGCAATCTGTACAAAACCTTCTTTCTTTGCTTTGCTAGCAAAGTAGGTATACTTGTTTCTAGCCTGCGATTCGCCTGCGAAAGCCGTCTGCAAATTCGCTTCCGTCTGGCTGCCTTTCAAAACGGGCAGTTTTTCAAATTTACCGCTCTGCTTGCAAACGGGGCAAACTTCGGGAGCGCTGTCGCCTTCTACTACGTGGTTACATACCGAACACTTAAATTTCATAATTCAATACCTCATTTTTTGTTTTTATTTCGTTTTTTAGTTGTCACTTATTAGGACTAAGTTTCATTAACTAAATATAGTATAATATAAAAAAATGTATTTGTCAATAGTTTTTCAAAAAAAAATCAAAAATTTTCCGATTTTTTTTCAAAAAGGTATTTTGCGGGGAAAGCGGGAGGAATTTTACCGAAATTTAACACAATTTTCTCAAAATGAAAACAAGGACGTACTATAATTTTATTGTGGCATATTTTATTGTGCGCGCGCGATAAGGATTGACAAAAAGGAAAGAAATTGATACAATGTTTTTGCGCACAGTTGGATATACTAAACGGTAAGGATAGGGAAGGATATCATGAAAAAGCTTAGCGCAAGAAAAATGAAATGGATAGAACGGACGGCGAAAAATAACCGCAGTTATAAACTGTATTTGTACAACCGTTTTTTTACGTTTTTATTTTTGGTTTTATTCCAAATCGTTGGGTACGTGCTGGCGGCGTATCTGATTGTATACGACTCTCCCATAGCATTTGCTTTGCAGATAGCGATAGGGGTGTTAGAGCTCGTTATGCTGCTCTACCTTATCAATAAAACCGATCGTCCTGCGTCCAAACTGAATTGGATATTACTGATTTTGCTTGCGCCCGTAATCGGTGTGCCGGGATATCTTTTATACGGCGAGGGAAAACCCACGCGCAAAATGAGAAAGAAAGTCGATAAATCCCGTGCGGAAATCTTTGGGGAAAATACCCAAGTCGATACGCAAAAGCCGCAAACGGAACGGGGCGCGGAAAGGGGAACAACGGGGCTTTGCCGATTCCTTGCAATGTGTGGATATCCACCGTATACAAACGGCGAAGTCACCTATTTTGACACGGGGGAAAAGATGTTCCCCGAAATGCTGGCTGCCTTGGATAGCGCACAGAAATATATTCTTTTGGATTATTTCATTATTGCGCACGGAAAGATGTGGGGCGAAATTTTGCAGCGGTTATTGCAAAAAGCGGAACAAGGTGTAAAAATCCGTATTATTTACGACGATTTTGGGTGCATGATGACGTTGCCGCCCAAATACGATCGGTACTTGGAAAACTTGCACAAAAACATCCGTTGCATGACGTTTAACAACGTCGTGCCCATTTTTGCGGTGCGTATGAACAACCGTGATCACAGAAAAATTCTGGTGGTGGACGGGAAGATAGCCTTTACGGGCGGCGTGAACCTTGCCGACGAGTATATCAACGAGAAAAAACGCTTTGGGTATTGGAAAGATACGGGTGTAAAAATTACGGGCGACAGCGTCCGCGCGTTCGTGGATATGTTCTTTTATATCTGGAATGCTTTCCGCAAAGACAAGGAAGACGTGCGCGAATATTTGCCGCTGATGCAAAAAGAGCAAACGGCAAAAGAGGGCGGTTTAGTGATACAGCCCTACGACGATTCTCCCCTTGATCAAACGAGCGCAGGGGAATTTGTGTATGCGGATATGATTCAGCGCGCGAAAAAGTACGTCTACGTGTTTACGCCCTATTTGGTGTTGGACGATTTTTTACGGGCGGAGCTGCTCATGGCGGCGGCGCGCGGCGTGGACGTGCGTATCGTCGTACCGGGGATTCCCGATAAAAAAATCATCTACCGTATCACGCGCGCCAACTATCCGCAACTGATGAAAGCAGGCGTTAAGATATACGAGTACACGCCGGGATTTATCCACGCAAAGAGTATGGTTTGCGACGACGAATATGCGGTGGTGGGGACGGTCAATCTCGATTATCGCAGTTTGTATTTCCATTTTGAAAATGCGGTATATTTTACGGAAAAAGCGACGGTGGCGGCGGTGAAACGGGACGCGGAAGAGACGTTTGCCGTTTCCAAACTCTGTACCTTTGAAAACACGAAACGCACGCCGATCGGGCGCTTGATAGATTCCCTTTTACGGGTATTTGAAACTTTATTTTAAGGCACAAAGGAGCGAACAATGAGCGATAAAAAACCGAAGATGAGCAGAAAAGAGAGAGAACGCCGCATGATTGCGGAGATGGACGCGGCAATGGCACAGCGAAAAATTCCCGATGAGGAGAGTGGTGAAAAGGCGGTCGCGGAAAAAGAAAAGCCCGCCGAAAAAAAGGACGGCGGACAGGTAAAACAGGCGCAAAAGTTGCATTGTCCGCGCTGTAAAACGTTGATGGAAAACGGAAAATGCCCTGCTTGCGGCCATTATATTTATATGCCGATGGATAAGGAAAAGCGGAATAAAATACGTTGGATTGTCGGCGGAATTTGCATGGTCGGGTTTGTGATATTGTTTGTTTTGCTGCAGATAAAAAAATGAGAAAAAGGGCGAAAGCCCTTTTTTGCGTGGCAAAAAAATCCTTGCGAAAAACCGAACGAATTTTCGGGGAACTGTTTACAAACGGAGCAAATTGTGTTATAATAGAAGAACCAAAGAAAAACGGGAGCAACGTACGTGAAGATTATACATACGGGGGATATTCATATCGGTTCGCCGATGCGCGGTTTGCCAACGGAAAAGGCAAAGCTTCGCCAAGCGGAAATCGTGGACGGTTTCCGCGGTTTGTGCATGTATGCGCGCGAAAACAACGTGCAAGCCGTATTGATTGCAGGGGACTTGTTTGATGAAAATCAAACGGGAGCGTCCCTGCGCGCGGACGTTTTGACGGCGGTAGAAAGAGCCGCGCCCGTGTGTTTTTTCTATATTTCTGGCAATCACGACCGAAATGCGTTGGCAACGGAAGTTTTACCGAAAAATTTATATCTGTTTTCTAAAAATCACGGTTGGCACAGTTACGAATTACCCGAAAACGTGTCGGTAACGGGGATGGATACCTGTGATTTGCGTGCGGACGCGTATGCGGCGCTCAGGCTTTTGCCCGACCGTTTTAATATCGTTATGATGCACGGGGACGTTGCGCGGCCGCAGGGGGCGGACGGTGTGTCTTTACAAGCTTTGCAAAACAGAAATATCGATTATCTTGCTCTTGGGCATATTCATATCCCGATGCTCAAAGCCGAACGCTTGGACGGGCGCGGTCGGTATCGCTATTGCGGTTGCTTAGAGGGCAGGGGCTTTGACGAGTGCGGAAAACGCGGCTTTTTCCTGTTAGACGTGCGTGGCGGCAGGCTGGTTGACGAACAGTTTATCTCTCTTTCCAAGCGCGACGTGGTGCTTTGCCGCGCGGATATTTCGGCGTGTAAAAGCTATTACGACGTGGAGGCGGCGGCGCTTTCCGCGTTGTCGCAGGCAAAAAACGGCGATATGGTAAAATTAACGCTTGTCGGAAACCACGAAGTTGGCTTGCGTAAGGACGTTTCCCTGCTTTCCGCGCGGTTATCACAGCAGTTTTTCCACGTAAAAGTGGTGGACGAGAGCCGCGTGCGTATCGATTTTGAACAGTATAAAAACGATTTGTCCGAACGGGGAGAGTTCGTGCGCGAGGTATGCAGATATTCTATGACGGACGAACAGCGCGCGGAAATTTTGGACGTGGGATTAAAAGCGCTTGCAGGGGAGGAAATCGACTTATGAAGATACTCTCTTGTTACATTACAGGGTTTGGAAAATTCAGCAATCAAAGCTTTACCTTTTCCAATTTGACGGTAATCAAAGAGGACAACGGTTGGGGCAAGACGACGCTCG
>JAZNXZ010000065.1:0-3215 GCA_045594165.1 Candidatus Scatosoma sp. | reverse complement strand
ATGAGTGCGCGACTTTTCCAAGAAGTACGCGAAAAAAGAGGGCTTGCGTATTCGGTATATTCGTATATTTCTGCCTTTCCCGAGGCGGCAACGCAAAACGTTTACGCCGGCGTCAATCCTGCGAAAGCGGACGAAGCGTATCAGGCGATTTTGGACGTTGTATCTGATTTGAAAAAGAACGGCATCACAAAGGACGAGTTTTTACGCAGTAGAGAACAGATGAAAGCAGGAATGTTTTTCAGTAACGAAAGCAGCAACGCGCAGATGCTTTTGTACGGTAAATATATGCTGTATTTTAATAAAATTTTTGATTTTGAAGACAAGCTTAACCGTATCAACGCCATGACCTACGACGATACGCGCGACGTAATCTCGGTTATGTTCAACGAAGAAGAAAAGGCGGTGGCGGTTATCGGCAACACCGACAAACCATTAGACCTTTAATCTATGGCAGACCAAGTAAAAATGGGCTTTCCGCCCGTATACGATAAAAATAGCCGCGTATTGATTTTAGGTAGCTTTCCGTCTGTAAAAAGTCGCGAAATTGCTTTTTATTACGGCAACAAACAAAATCGGTTTTGGAAAACGATATGCGGATTTTTCGGCGAAAACGTCCCTGAAACGGTAGAGGAAAAGCGCACGTTTTTACTCCGCAACAAAATCGCGCTGTGGGATATGGCAATTTCCTGCCAAATAGAAGGCTCGTCCGACGCATCCGTTAAAAACGCGGTGCTTGCCGACCTGCAACCGATATTTTCCACGGGAAATATTAAAAAAATATTCTTAAACGGTACGTTGGCGTATCAATTATTTGTGCAAAAATACCAAAAGATTGCTATTCCGTACGTCAAAATGCCGTCCACAAGCCCCGCAAACCCGCGTTTTCAGGCGGAAATTTGGCATAAAGAATTGCAGGACGTATTCTCAAAACAATAAAAATTAGGCGAAAGCCAACAAATAAAACTCAAAGGGTAAATTATGGACATTTTACAAACGATTACTCAAGAATTCAATTTGCACCCCACGCACGTTAAAAATATCGTTGCGCTGATTGACGAGGGGAACACGATTCCGTTTATCGCGCGTTATCGCAAGGAAATGACGGGCGCGTGCGACGATCAGGTCTTGCGTGCGCTCTTCGATCGTCTTACATATTTGCGTAACCTTGAAAAACGCAAGGAAGAAGTGGCAAATGCCATCACCGAACAGGGAAAAATGACAGAAGAGATCACGGCGGCGCTCGCAAAAGCGGTCACGCTGACGGAAGTGGAAGATATCTACCGTCCGTATAAACAAAAGCGCAAAACGCGTGCATCCGTGGCAATCGCGAAAGGTTTGCAGCCCCTTGCCGACGCTATTTTGGCGCAAAATAAGTCGCTCGACGTGCGTGCAGAGGCGGAAAAATACCTTTCCGACGAAGTAAAGACGGCGGACGAGGCGATTGCGGGCGCGCAGGATATCATTGCGGAAATCGTTTCCGACGACGCAGCAACCCGTAAAAAGCTCCGTAATTTTTTCTTTAATCACGGCAACATTTCTTCTTGCTACGCAAAGGGAAAGGAAGCGGAGGACGAAAAGAAGACCTACGGCATGTACGCGGATTACGAAGAACCCGTCAGCGAGGCGAAAAGTCACCGTATTTTGGCGCTCAACCGCGGCGAAAAGGAAGAATTTTTGAAAGTTTCCATCGTTGTCGACGGTGAGTTTGCAAAACGTATTGCGGCGGCTGCGTTCTTAAAAGACGGCGGCGAAAGCAGTAAAATCGTCAAAGCGGCGACAGAGGACGGGTACGACCGCTTGATTGCTCCGTCGATTGAGCGTGAAGTGCGCGCGCAACTTTTTGACGAGGCGAGCGAACAAGCGATTAAAATGTTCGAGTTGAATTTGAAACCGTTGTTAATGCAACCGCCCGTAAAAGATAAAATCACCATGGGTTGGGACCCTGCGTACCGTACGGGTTGCAAAATCTGCGTTGTAGACGGTACGGGCAAAGTGTTGGATAAGACGGTCCTTTTCCCGACGCCTCCGCAAAATAAAACGGAAGAGGCAAAGCTCGTTTTGAAAAAACTGATTGCAAAATACGGCGTAGAGGTCATTTCTTGCGGCAACGGCACGGCAAGCAAGGAAAGTGAGATTTTTATCGCCGAACTCATCAAAGAAATCAAAGCGGAAACGGGTAGAGAAGTGGGGTACGTAATCGTCAACGAAGCAGGCGCATCCGTATATTCGGCAAGCGCTTTGGGTGCGGAAGAATTCCCCGATTACGACGTAACGGCGCGTAGTGCAGTATCGATAGCGCGCCGTTTGCAAGACCCGTTGGCAGAACTCATCAAAATCGACCCGAAATCTATCGGCGTTGGTCAATACCAGCACGATATGAACGAAAAACGCTTAGACAGCGCGCTTTCGGGGGTTTTGGAGGATTGTGTAAACAGCGTTGGCGTGGATTTGAATACGGCAAGCGTTTCCTTGCTGAAATTTGTTGCAGGACTCAATTCGTCCGTTGCGAAAAATATCGTGGCTTTCCGTGAAAGCAACGGCAGATTCGTTTCTCGTAAGCAACTTTTGAAAGTGCCTAAACTCGGGGAAAAGGCGTATACGCAATGTGCAGGTTTCTTGCGTATCGACGGCGGGGAGGACATTTTGGATAATACGGCGGTGCATCCCGAATCGTATAAAAAAGCCGAAAAACTTTTATCCTTGTTCTCGTATACCAAGGAAGACGTAAAGGCGCGCAGAATCGACGATTTACGCCAAAAAATCAAGGCGTATGGTGAAGAAAAGGCAGCGAAAGAAAGCGAACTAGACAAAGCAACCATGAACGATATCGTTACCGAACTTATGAAACCGGGCAGAGATATCCGCGAGGGATTGCCCGCGCCTACGCTCCGCAAAGACGTTATGGGGATTGAGGATTTGAAAGTCGGTATGGAATTGACGGGTACGGTACGCAACGTCGTCGATTTCGGTGCATTTATCGATATCGGCGTGCATCAAGACGGTCTCGTACACATTTCTGAAATTACCGAACGTTACAAGTCGGATCGTAGCCATGTCGTTCTGTGGGCCAAGGAGTTGTTAGTCTCTCTTGTCTTCCTAAGACCGCTTGGCCTCCGACTTGGACGGTGCGCAACGTAGTCGATTTTGGTGCGTTTATCGATATCGGCGTGCATCAAGACGGTCTCGTACACATTTCTGAAATTACCGAACGTTAC